>CAVFPH010000123.1:0-2007 GCA_963624325.1 bacterium | reverse complement strand
GGCCTCCACAATCAGCACGGTAACCAGGTACATGCCGTCATCCAGGAAATGATTTTCGCGCAGGGCGGCATGGCCGCTGGTTTCAATGGCCAGGGGGCAGTCAATGCCCGCGGCGTTCAGGCGCACGGCCTCGTCAATCACGTTGCGGTAGCCGCGCTTATAGCGGTAATGCACGCCGCCCCACTCGGCGATAAACTGGGCAAGGCCCGAGGAGGTGACCGAATCGGTCACGATGGTCGCGCCCGGGGTTTTATCCAGCAGGATGGCGGAGATGAGGGCGATGAGGCGGTTGCGGTTGATTTCCCGTCCCGAGGCATCCACGATGGCGGCACGGTCACAGTCGGCATCAAAGATGACGCCAAGATCGGCGCCCACCTTGGTCACCGCGCTGCTGACGGAGGCCATGGCCTGCGCGTTTTCGGGGTTCGGGATATGGTTGGGGAAGTGGCCGTCCGGCTCCAAAAACTGGCTGCCCTCCGTCCACGCGCCCATTTCGCGCAGCATTTCCTCATAGAAGCCGCCCGCGCCGTTGCCGGCATCCACCACCACGTGCAAGCCAAGCAGGGGGCAGGCCACATCGGTATCCAGGCCGCGGCGCATGCGATCCATCAGCTGCTGCTTGTAAACGGGCAGGAAATCGCGCTTCTGCACGGCGGGATGCGGGCCATCGACAGGCGCCGTGCTGCCGGCGATGGACAGGATCATGCTGATGTCTGTGCCCGATACCCCGCCCTCGGGCAGGAAAAATTTAAGCCCGTTGCGGTAGTAGGGGTGGTGGGAGGCCGTGACCATGATGGAGGCATCGGCCTTAAAGCCCTCGGTCAGCAGGCTCATATACATGGCGGGGGTGGTGCACATGCCGTAGTCCCACACCTGCGCGCCGCTGCGCGCCATGCCCTCGGCACAGGCAGAGAGCAGGGCCGGGCCCGTCAGGCGGGAATCCCGCCCGATGGCCACGGTGAGTTTTTCGGGGTGCTTGCCCGTCTTTTCGCTAAGCCAGGTAATAAAGGCGCCGCCGATGCACAGGGCAGCCTCGTCAGTCAATACGGTGTTTTCGCCCATGGCATCCCCGCGGATGTCGGTGCCGCTTTTCAAAAGTTGATAATCAGTCATGCGTTCCCTCCCCAATGTCGGTTAAGCCGCGCAGCAGACGCCATGCAGGCGCGATGGCCTTAAAATCGTCCGCCACGCGATCGGTAATGGAAGCATCAAAAATCCATCCCGGGTCAATATGCTCACGGGAAAAATAAATTTCACGCATACAGTAAAGGGGCTGCAGTTCGATGGGCAACTCCTCGGGCGGGCGCATCTTTTTCCACTGAGAGCCGCCCACGGAAAAATTCCGCTTTTGCAAAAGGCGAAGGATATCCGTCATTTCGTCGGGATTGGCCGTCATGCGGCGGCGAAGGCCGTCCATCAGCTCGCGGTTTTCGCCCCACACGCCCAAGCCCCAGTTGACGCTTTCCAGACGGATCTCAAACCAGTAGAAGGGCATGCCGTCCTTGCCGACGGCCGCTTTGCGGAAAGCCACCCAGTGATGATCGCGGTAGGGCGATTTATCGCGGGTGTAGCGGGTATCGCGGTTGATGCGGGACAGGCACTTGGCGGGGCGGACCTCCATATCCGGGTCAATGGCCAGCATGGCAGGCGCCATCTCCGCAATGAAGGCGTAGAAGGGATCCCGAACCTTTTGATAATACTCCCGTCGATGGGCATCCATAAAAGCCTTTTCGTTGTGAAAGCGGATATCGGCATAAAAGGACAGCAGATCATTGTTGAAACCTTGAAACATAACATCCTCCGGGCACAATAACCCTTGTACATTATAATGGATATAGGCAGATTTTTCAAGCTTTAACGAATACAAAACGATTTTCTGCTGCCGTGATATCCGTTAAACCCGTTGGAAATCGAAGATTTACAGCGGCATGCGGCGGCTTGGCAACGCATAGAAAAAAGCCTCATGCGCTTTTGCATGAGGCTTCATGGCTCCCCAGGTAGGGCTCG
>CAVFPH010000122.1:0-2054 GCA_963624325.1 bacterium | reverse complement strand
CCTGAAGAACCGCAAGGTTCCCAAGGAAGAACGTGAAAAGCTGATTAAGGAATACGCTGCCGTTGTAGGCCTGACGGATTATCTGGACCGCAAGCCCGGCACCCTGTCCGGCGGCCAGCGTCAGCGCATTGCATTGGCACGCGCCATGGTAAAAAAGCCCAAGGTGTTCCTGATGGACGAACCGCTGTCCAACCTGGATGCCAAGCTGCGTGTTGCCATGCGTACGGAATTGATTGAAATGCACAACCGTCTGCAGACCACCTTCATCTATGTAACCCATGACCAGACCGAGGCCATGGCCATGGCAGACCAGATTGTGCTGATGGATAAAGGCAAGATCATGCAGGAAGCCTCTCCCGAAGTGATCTACCGTGACCCAAATAATGCATTTACCGCGCAGTTTATCGGCACGCCGCCGATGAACATCCTCTCGTTGGATGATGACAAGCTGGGCTTCCGCCCCGAGCGCGTCCACCTGGGAATCAAGCGCGTGGAGAACGCTCCCTTTGCCCGCAAGGGTCATATCCTGACCCGCGAAATGCTGGGCAGCGAAACCACCTATAAGGTTCAAATGGGCGATCAGGCCATCATGGTCAAGACGCCTGATGATTCCTTTGCCTATGATCAGGATGTTGTCCTGTCCGTGCTGGAAGACGATCTGTACTTCTTCGATCAGAGCGGCCAGCGCATCCGCCGCGGTGATGTAAGCAATTACGATGAATATGTCCGTCGCGCGGGAGGAAACAACAATGCCTAAAACCACGCTTTCGCAGGGACGGGTCGCGCAAAGCGATCTGCGCCGCAAGCAGAAGATCAAGGAAACACTTGGCTCCTGGGTCATGGTGCTTCCCGCTATGATCTTCCTGCTGGTGTTTACGATTTACCCGATGTGCAACCTGATCCAAATCAGTATGTACAAGGGCAATGCCGCCAACGCCTATAAGAAATACCTGGGGCTTGAAAACTTCCGCCAGCTGCTCTTTGTCCGCCGCGAGTTTCTTGTAGCCCTGAAGAACACCGCCTATTACACCTTTGTTCATATGTTCCTGCTGATGGCCCTGTCCGTGATCTTCGCGGTGTGGCTGCAGAAGGATCGCAAGATCAACAACTTTGCCCAGACTGCCTTCTTCGTTCCCCACCTGGTAGCTTCCGTATCCTGCGCCTTTATCTGGAGCTGGATTTTCTCCACCGACAGCAGCGGCCTGATGAACAGCGTCTTGAAGCTGTTTGGGCTTCCGGCCAAGAACTGGCTGAGCGACTCCAGCACAGCTATGAACTGCGTAATCGTGATGAACACGTGGAAGAGCATCGGCTACTACGCGCTGATCATCCTTTCCGCGTTGAAGTCCATCCCGGCGGAGATCTATGAGGCAGCCCGTCTGGACTCCTCCTCCACCGTCAAGACATTCTTCAAGATTACCCTTCCCATGCTGTCCCCCCAGTTGTTCATGCTGCTGATCACCATCACCACCGGCTCTTTCAAGGTGTTCGATTCCATCCGCATCATGACCGGCGGTGGTCCCGGCACATCCACCCAGGTGCTGTGCATGTTCATTTACGAATTTGCCTTCAACCGCAATAACTCCCTGGGCATGGGCGCCGCGGGCGGCGTTATGCTGATGCTGATTCTGATCCTGATCACCTTGATCGACTTCAAGGGCCTGGAAAAGAAAGTACACTATCAGTAAGGAAAGGAGGTTGTGAACAAAATGGAGAATCTTCAACTGAAGCGCCGCTTCAAAAATTACCTGCCCAATCTGTTCAGCGATATTGTAAAGCTGATCTGCGTGGTTATCTTCGTGTTCCCCTTCTACTGGATGTTCATTACCGCCTTCAAAACCTACAATGAAGCCATCCAGACCCCGCCTACGCTGTGGCCGCATAACTTCACTTTCCAGAGCTTTATCGACATCGTCCACATGGAGGTAAGCTTCGGACAGTATGCCATCAACAGTGTTGTTACCACCGGCTCGGTTATCATCATGCAGCTGCTGATCATGGTGCCTGCCGCCTATGCCTTTGCAAAGCGCAAGTTCTGGGGCAAGGGCCTGTGC
>CAVFPH010000121.1:0-2118 GCA_963624325.1 bacterium | reverse complement strand
GAAGCAGCTCAGCAGCCAAACAATCGCCCTGCTCCAGGAGGCTTTGCAGATCGATCCCGAAGAGGCAGCCGCGCACGGGGAAAAACGGGATTCCGCATAGGCATCAGCGCACGGCTGAAATCGTTTTTTGGGCAAGCCTTTGCCCTTTACAAGTCTTTCCTTTTCGTGCTATAATTTGGTTAAACAATCGTAAAACAACGGAGGGGTTTTATGTATACGGATGGAAAGATTTGGCTGGCGCAGTCTGAAAGCAAAAACATCTGTCTTTTGCCGCAGATGGCCAACCGTCATGGCCTGATTTCGGGCGCTACGGGCACAGGCAAGACCATCACGATGAAGGTGCTGGCAGAGTCCTTTTCCGCCATGGGCGTTCCCGTGTTTTTCAGCGATGTCAAGGGGGATTTAAGCGGCATGTGCTGCCCCGGCGCGGACAGTGACAGCATGCGCGCGCGTCTTGCCTCCTTTGGCATCACGGATTTTCCCTTTACCGGTTATCCCACCCGCTTCTGGGATATTTTCGGGGAGCAGGGGCATCCCGTGCGCGTCACCGTGTCCGATATGGGGCCGACGCTGCTGGCAAAGCTTCTGAAGCTGACGGAGATTCAGGCAGGGGTGCTGAACATTGTATTCCGCGTGGCGGATGATCAGGGGCTGCTGCTGCTGGATCTTAAAGATCTGCGGGCCATGCTGCAGTATACCGGCGAAAACCGCGCCGAATACACCACCATGTACGGCAACGTGTCGGCAGCCAGCATCGGCGCCATTCAGCGTGCCCTGCTTGCCTTTGAGGATGAGGGCGGCGACCAGGTGTTCGGCGAGCCTGCCCTGGATATTCGGGATTGGATGCGCACTGATGCCGACGGCCGCGGCTATATCAACATCCTCTCCAGCGCAAAGCTGATTCAAAGCCCCAATGTATATGCCAGCTTCCTGCTGTGGATGCTGTCGGAGCTTTTTGAGCGTCTGCCCGAGGTAGGCGATCTGGACAAGCCCCGCATGGTATTCTTCTTTGACGAGGCGCATCTGCTCTTTGACGACGCGCCCAAATCCCTGGTGCAAAAGATTGTGCAAGTGGTCAAGCTCATCCGTTCCAAGGGCGTGGGCGTATACTTTGTAACGCAGTCCCCCTCCGATATCCCAGATGACGTGCTGGCGCAGCTTTCCAACCGCGTGCAGCATGCCCTGCGTGCCTATACCCCCTCCGAAATGAAGGCTGTGCGCACGGCGGCAAAGGCCTTCCGCGTGAACCCTGCCTTTGATACCGAGGAGGCCATCATGGCCCTGGGCGTGGGCGAAGCGCTGGTCAGCTGCCTGGACGCGGAAGGCATCCCCTGCATGGTGGAGCGCGCGCGGATCCTGCCCCCGCAAAGCCTGATGGGCGCGGCGGATGCGCAGAAGGTGCAGCAGCTGATTCTGTCGGATGAATTTGATCTGAAATACCGTGAGGCGGTGGACCGCGAATCGGCCTACGAAATCATCGTTGCCGCGCAGCGGGAATTGAGTACGCAGCGGCAGCGTGAGGCAGAGGAAGCCGCTGCCGAAAAGCAGCGTCTGAAGGAGGAGGCTGCCGCCGAAAAGCTGCGCCTGAAGGAAGAGGCTGCCGCCGAAAAGCTGCGCCTGAAGGAGGAGGCTGCCGCCGAAAAGCTGCGTCTGAAGGAGGAAGCCGCCGCGCAGAAGGCAGCCGAAAAGCAGAGCGCTGCCCGCAAAAAGACGGCGGAGCGTGCGGTCAGCAATGCCGCATCCTCGGTTGCCCGCTCGGTCAGCACCAATATTGTCAATTCCATCACGGGCGGGCGTACCGTCAGTGCCGGCACCATCGCCAAGCGCGCCGCCTCAAACGCCTTAAGCTCCGTCATGCGTTCGGGCGCCACCTCCATTGTCCGCGGGCTGTTTGGGAACAAAAAGTAAAAGGGCAGCCCCTGTTTTTGCCGCCCACCCCCAAAATAAAATCTCATTTTTCGGGCTGCAGATTTTCCGACCGTGCGCATCGCACATGCGAAATCTGCAAAAAACCGCTGAAAGTCAAATAGCTTTCAGCGGTTTTCTGTTATTTTCCCCGTTATTTTGTAATAGTCACATCGTGCACATGGTTGCAGACCTTGACCAGCGCATCCTCCA
>CAVFPH010000120.1:0-2124 GCA_963624325.1 bacterium | reverse complement strand
ACTTCATACCACACGTTCAAAATATTGCTATGTAGCTTTTGCATTTTTTTTTTTTTTTTGGAATATCGATACATGCTTGTGTCCATGTCCACTATAGCCTTTTCTGATATTTTTTCCTTGCTCCATGAAGCAAGGCCTATTTCATTGTTCGCATATAGTTTTTTATAATTTTGAAACATTTCTTGGCAGTTCTGTTCCAAGAGGTCTGCCACAGTTGGATATGTTCGTTTGTCAACCATATCCGATGCCCGATAGCCTATAATTCTGAAAGAATATGGATCAACAAACATAAGCAGCTTTTTCTTTTTCAATTTCAGAATTAAGTGTCTCATTGATTTTTTTCATAGCATCTACCTCATCTTGCAATTTTACAATCTGAGTATAACATCCATATATTTTAATTTCAAGATTATCTTTGATATATCATAAACGTTACTTTTCTGTCATTTGACACTTCCGCCCGTTTCCACTATAATGTTGACGAATTTTCTCGGGAGGACACGAAACAATGCGCAAGCTCCTGCGGTATTTGTCGGCAATTGTCTGGACAATGGCAATGCTGTTGTTTTGCTCCGCCGCTTCGGCGGAAATCCTGATAAACGAGGTCATGGCCTCCAACGGCATTTATCAGGACGGGCATGCCTATGACTGGGTTGAGCTTTGCAATAACGGCGATGCGGATGTTGCCCTGGCCGGGTGGCATTTGAGCAATGATCCCTATCAGCCGCGCAAATGGGCCTTCCCCGATGATGCCGAAATTCCGGCAGGCGGCTATTTGCTGATCTATTGTTCCGGGGAGGATGCCGCAGCAGAAAGCAGCGTGCTGTGTGCCGATTTTAAGCTGTCTGCCGAGGGGGATGCGCTGTATCTGACCGATCCGACGGGCAGCACGCAGAGCCTTGAATTCGGTGCGCAGTTCGGCAATGTTTCCTATGGTCTGACCGCCGCAGACGGATCGTATCACTTTTTAGAGATCTCAACGCCGGGCACCGCCAATCCCGAATCGGGCTATGATCAGCGCGCGCAGGCGCCCGTGTTTGAAACCGCCGCAGGATTTTATTCAGGCAGCGCGGTCGTTCGGATTTCCGCGGAAGAAGGTGCGGAAATCCACTATACCACCGATTGCAGCACGCCCACGCGTACCTCTCCCCTGTACACCGAGCCGATTACCGTCACCGCCACCACCGTGGTTCGCGCCGTTGCCTGCACTGAGGATCATCTGTGTTCCACCGTCGCAGGCGCCACCTTCTTTATCGATGACCCGTCCGATGTTCCCGTGGTGTCCCTCTACACCGATGATGCCTACCTGTTTGATACCGCTGCGGGCGTCATGGTAAAGGGCACGGGCCGCACCCCCAATTACATGAAGGATTTGCAGTATCCCTGCCAGATTGAGTATTTTGACGAAAACGGGCAGCTTGGCATCTGCCAGATGGGCACCTTCAAGGTTGCGGGCAAAACCATGCGCATCGGCAAGCAGAAATCTCTTGCCGTGTATGCCCGCAAGGCTTACGGCAGCGATACATTTGACTATCCCTTCTTCGAAAATCGGGATTATGACAGTTATTCCGCCATTTTGCTGCGCTACACCAATTCGGACTTTAACTCCACCCGTCTGCGGGATGCTGCCCTGCAGGAGCTGTCCGAGGGGCTTGATCTGTACTATCAGGCAGGCAAGGTAATTATCGTTTATCTGAACGGTCAGTACTGGGGGCACTATAACCTGCGCGAGCGCGCCAACCGCGAATCCCTTGCGCAATGGGAAGGCATCACCGATTCTGATGTGATTGACGGTGTGGATATTCTGGAAGCCACGGGCGTACTGGATGAATATGTCGTATACGGCAGCAATGAAGAATGGAAAGAGCTGGTCGAATTCTGCAAAACGCATGATATGAACAATGAGGAAGATCGAGAATATCTGCTGTCGCAGATCGATGTGGACAACTGGTTCACCTATGCCGCCTACGCCATGGTTATCGGCAATGCTGATGCCAACAACACCCGCTTTTACCGTTTCCCCGGCGGCAAGTGGAAATTTATGATCCACGATCTGGATGTCGGCTGCTCCAACGGCAAGAGCCTGGTGGTGGATCTGTTCCTGCGCAAAAAGACGGATAAAGC
>CAVFPH010000119.1:0-2136 GCA_963624325.1 bacterium | reverse complement strand
ATATACATATCAGAACCATATATTTTATTCCGCATAACAAAATATGTCGATGTCAAGAAAATAGCCATAATCATCCAAGTTCCGGCAGTAGATACGCATGTCCCGACATAGCCCATTTGAGGGATCAATACATAGGCGCTTAAAATTTGCATTCCTACCTCCATCAAGCTGGAAATAAAAGGGATTACTTTCATGCCGATTGCCTGCATTACTGAACGGAAGACGATTAATACGCCAAGTAATGGAAAGAAAAAGAATTGGGTGCTTGCCATCATCATGGCCCATTGCATAATCTCAGCATTTGTTGTGCCTGTCAAGATTACGATCATTTGTTCACCACAAAGAAGCTGAAGTGCTATGCAAAACGCAGACCAGACCTCCATAAATAAAATTGAAATGAGGATGCCCGTTTTAATGCGTTCGCGTTTTCTCGCTCCCCAGTTTTGGCTGGTAAAGGTTGATGCTGCAGCGGCCACCGAAGACATAACCTGCATTAAAATTCCCGGCACTTTGCAGCCAATATTATTGGCAGCGATAGCCGAAGCGCCAAGCCCATTAAGAGCTTTTGAAGTAAACAAATATCCGATGTTGATGATACAGAATGTCATACCCATTGTAAAACCTAACATCAACATTTCTTTGGTAAGCGACCGAGAAATTTTATAATCAGCTTTAGAAGGCATAAATTCATGGTACTTTTTAAATAAATACATTCCGCTCAACCCTGCGGCAACCACTTGAGCCAAAACCGTTGCAATTGCCAACCCGGCAACGCCCATGCCAAAATTACAAACAAAGACAATATCAAGAATTGCATTGAGCACACAGGCAACGACTAAAAACCATAAGGGAGCTTTGCTGTTTCCCATACTCCGCAAAATGGAGGAAAACATATTGTAGCAGGTTGTCACAAGGATACCGCCGCAGATAATGCTGATATAACGACAAGCATCATCAAAAATTTCGTTCGGAACATCAAGCAGCTTTAAAAGGGGACTGACTCCGAGAAGAGAAATCACTGTTGCAAGTGAAGCAATAATAATATTCAATTTAATGGTGGCGGCGATGCTGCTTTTTACCATCTTATGATCTCTGGCACCGACATTTTGCGTCACAATGACGGTAAACCCGCCATTCATACCCATAGCAAGATTCATAACCAAGCCGTAAACGGAGCCTGAGGCGCCGATTGCAGCAATAGCAGAATCTCCCAAAGTATATCCTGCCACCATTGTGTCTACCACACTGTATACCTGCTGAAAGAGATTCCCTATAAACATAGGGAGCGCAAACCATAAAATATGACGAAGAACATTTCCTTCTGTCATCACATTGACTTTACTTTTTCTGATTTCCATTTTTGATATCCTTAAAAGGGCAGGTGACTGTTCAAAACATTAGCGTCCTTGAAAGTCACCTGCTCTGTGATTGTTCTGCCGATCTTACGACAAACAGGGTTTATTTTGGACCAATGTAAAACTTGTGTGGTGTTAGCCTGTATGTCCGCAATCCTAAATCACGCAAGTTTTTGCATTGAGGGTTTACTTTTCAGCCACAAAATACGAAGGATAATAGTTCAATCTATCAATTCGCCACTGACCATTTCGTTTTGTCAAAGTGAAGCGATACCGCGCCCAAGCATATCTCCATTCTCTCTGCTCCGCATTTTCAGGATGCGGGCAGCCAGGAATACGATTGTAGGTCTTAGCAACAGCATGATCACCATCGACCTTAATATCAATCACTTTTGCTACATGGACAACACGAGGTGAGCCTTGAATCTGCGCCCGCATTGCATCCATTTCTTCACGAAGATTTAGCGGAGTGTGATCCGAATAAATAATCATGGCATCTTCATTAAATGTTACATCCTGGAACTGCGCTCCCATAATCTGATCAACGCCATAATAGTAGGAGAAAATGGTGCGTTCAATTTGTTCCTCATCAGAGCCGAGATATTCAGGATTCTTGATTGCGCTCCACGGCAAATCAACTTCTGGCAAGACAGTAAGCATACGTTTGCCTTCAAACCAGCCAATGCGATCATCATGCATATACCAATTGGCAACAAAATCACGATTCCCAACATTTTTCTTACGAGCAATGCCCTTTGTAGTCAGCACGGGGTGAATAATC
>CAVFPH010000118.1:0-2401 GCA_963624325.1 bacterium | reverse complement strand
TGGTGCGGGAAACAGGACTTGAACCTGCAAGTTCGTACGAACACATGAACCTGAATCATGCGCGTCTGCCAATTCCGCCATTCCCGCATGCAAGCTAACTTGCGAGGAATATATTAACACATTTAGAGTCACTTGTCAACCCATAAAATCAATTTTTTCGCAGTCAGCTTGATAAAAGTTTAGTGCTGATGCCACGTGGCAGGCGAACTGCCAAGTTTCCGCAGAGCAACGGCGGTTTTCATGCGCGGTCTGCGCCGATTGCCTGCAGAAACTGCTTGGCAATGTACATGCAGCCGATTTGATTGGGATGAACGCGATCCCAGGCGATATTGCAGGGATGCATGTACGCAAACAACCGATCCCAGCCTGCCTGCAGATCCACAAAGGTTTGGCGATATTCGGCAGCCAGACGGCGGACAATCTCACCGTACCGATCCATTCGCGCCCGCATTGCGTCATTGCGGTTTGGCTCCATAAAATAAGGCGTCATCAGGATCATGCCTTTTACTCGCGGCAGGGTCTTTTCAATCAGCCTGCGATAAGTGCTCTCGTACTCGTCCGGGGGCACATGATGCTCCGGCATCTGCGGGCAGTCAAACTGCCGCCATACATCGTTAATGCCGATCAGCACGCTGACATAATCGGGCTGCTGCGCCAGCACATCCGCATCCCAACGTTTTTCCAGATCCCGAATTTGATTTCCGCTGATACCCATGTTGACAATTCGAAGGTTGAGCTCAGGGTACATGCAGCACAGCAAAGCGCCGACATCAGCCACATAGCTGGTGCCCCAGGCGTTAGACAACCCCTCCCCAACGGGACGCGCGCGGTTGTAATCGGAAATTGAGTCACCAATGAAAAGCAGCTTATCGTTTTTCTCAAGCAGCATGCTTTCAGCCCTTTCTCACATGGTTTCAATGTCAATTACGCTGTCCGTGCTTTGGCCGCAAGCTGCGCAGATGATATCCAAGCGAAAAGAACCGAATGCATTGACCCAGTCCTCCTCGCGAAGCGTCTTCCCGTCCTCATCGGTCAATTCGCTCTCTTCGATAAAGTCCTGCTTGCCTGCCGAGGTAATGGCAATGCGAAGGCCGAATGCCGTCTTTTGCTTGCAGTGCGGGCAGGTATCAATGGCTGTCAGCTTGCCCGAAAGATCATAGAGATAGTCCGCCTTTGCCACAAAGCCGTCCCAGCCGTGCCGTCCCGCATGAAACAGCAGGATCTTGCCGCCGCAGGAACGGCATTTGGCGGCGGCAACCGTGCAGGCAGGATTGGTATAGGGGGTAAACAGCAGGTGCCCGCACTTGCAGCGAACGACGCCGGAAACAGACAATTCGCTGTTATCCTCCCCCACAGGAGAGAAAAAAGGCGCCAGATGCGTAGGAATCGGATAGTTCATGCCCATGCTCCTTTGTTTACAGGCTAAGCAGCCCGACAGACAGCAGGTAATCATCAAACAGCGGCAGGAAGGCATCAATCAGCGCGCAGTAAAGCGCGCCGCCGTTGTCATCCTGCGGAAAATCGTGCAGCAGGGCATCCAGCAAATACTCAACCGCCTCATCCTCGTCGTATTCGCCTTCGCCCGTGTCGCCGTCGTCATCCAGTGCACCGCAAGCATGCAGATAGTCCACCTGAGCGGCAACCAGCGCATCGCAAAGTGCGATGCGCTGATCCCGAAGTGCCGAAAAGCGTTTCCAATCCAGATGCTTCAGCGCGTAATCCGCCGCCCCGGCAGGGTTCAAGCCCAGCATGACGGACATTACAGCAGTGCCTCCAGCTGATCGACGGTATCGGCAAACACCTTGAAGGCATTCTGCACGGCAGCGGGGCTTTCCATATCCACGCCGGCCAGACGCAGGGCATCCAGCGGAGGCAGGCTGCCACCGGCGCTCAGGAACTTCATATAATCGTCCACCGCGGGCTGACCTTCGGTCAGGATACGGTTGGCAATAAACACGGCGGCAGAGAAGCCGGTGGCATACTTGTATACATAGAAAGAACTGTAGAAGTGCGGGATGCGCATCCACTCGCTGCGTACGCAGTCGTCAATCACGCAGCCGTCACCGTAATACTGCTGATTCAGGCGATAATGCAGATCGCTCAGGGAATCGGCAGTCAGGGGCTTGCCTTCCTCCTCCATGCGGTGGCTTTCGCGTTCAAAGGCGGCAAACATCGTCTGACGGTATACCGTGCCGCGGAATTCCTCCAGCAGCTGATTTGCCAGATATGCGCTTGCCTTTTTATCGTCCTTGTACTCGTTCATCAGGGCACGCATCAGCAGCATTTCATTGCAGGTAGAGGCCACCTCGGCCACAAACAGCGAATATCCTGCCTTGGCAAAGGGCTGCGCGTGGTTGCTGTGCCAGGAGTGCATGGCATGTCCCAGCTCATGGGCCAGGGT
>CAVFPH010000117.1:0-2541 GCA_963624325.1 bacterium | reverse complement strand
TATGGGAGGAGATCAGCACCATTTTGCCCATGTCCTTCAGGCTGCGCAGCACATCTTTCATTTCGGCGCGGGCACGGGGATCCATGCCGGATGCAGGCTCATCCAATATCAGCAGCCTGGGATCGTGAATCAGCGCATGGGCCAGGCACAGCCGCTGCTTCATGCCGCGGGACAGCACATCCACATAGCTTTCGCGCTTATCGGTCAGGTGCACCAGTTCCAGCAGCTGATCAATCATGCGCATGCGCTCCTGATACGAAAAGCCGTAGCAGCGCGCGTAGAAGTCAAGATATTCCCACGCCTTCAGCTTATCGTATACGCCGAAGAAGTCGGGCATGTATCCAACCAGCTCACGCATTTTGCGGGGAGATTTGCACACGTCCACCCCATCCATCACTGCCGTGCCCGATGTGGGCTGCAGAAGAGTTGCCAGGATGCGCATGGTGGTGCTTTTTCCCGCGCCATTGGGACCGACAAAGCCGTGCAGTTCGCCGTCGCCGATCTGAATGCTCAAATGATCCAGCGCCGTAAACTTGCCGTAAACGCGCGTAAGCTCCTTGATTTCCAGCATGTTATTTCACCTTCCCTTCAAAGGACAGAAGCAGGTTGCACATTTCACCATCCGTACTGCCCTGCTGGGATACGCTCAGGAACACCTTGCCGTCAGCATCCATATAACAGTTCAGGTTGTCCCCCGTGATCGTAATGGGGAAGGCAGAACTGTTGATCAGATCCCACGATTCCGTATCATTGTTGTAAATACGGAATACAACAACCACAGCACCATAGGCTTCTCCGTCCAGTGTCAGTTGGTTTAAGGTAAGATCGGCAATATCGATGCCTTCCGCTTCGCTCAGGTCAAAGCACAGCACGGGCTCATTGCGCAGGGCAATATAATCGCTGCCCTTTGTCCCCAGAGAATAGGGCTTCTGCAGCTCATCCGTTGCTCCCTGCACATACATAATTGATCCGCTGGGGATTTTTACTTTCCCCGAGGTGCTGACGGGATTGTACTTCATCTCCACATCAATCAATGCGCGGTGCGCAGCACGATCGGCCTTCACACCGTTTACGGTCAAGGCCGCCGTTTCCATTTCCTCATTAAAGGTGACGTAGCGGAAGATGTTCCTGGCGTTGTAGTAATAGCGGGTAGCATCATTGTACCAGGAGTCACGTGCCGCGCTGATCAGGCCGCTCTTGATTTGAATTTCCGTCCGCTCGGCCTGCGGCATATCGGCAGGATAGGGATCATCATAGGTGGCCTTGGGATCATTGGGATGCAAAGCGGTGTAAATGATGGTATCGATATACATCATGCCTCGGCCGTTCAGCTTTTCATTGATCAGCTCGCCGTCATACACGCCGGCTTCCTGGCGGTCGGGGTTTTCCGTAATGGAAATTTTAACCGTCTGCCCGGGCAGAACGCGGGGTGTTGTGCAGTAGCCGTACATGCTAAGCACATAGCCCGCATCCAGGGTGTAATCGCTGTTGTTGACAATCTCTCCGTGCAGTCCGTCATCCTCCCACCAGATAGAGGCGGATATATCCAGGTTCACCTTTTCGTCGGGTTCGATGTAGAGCGTCTGCACTTCCCATACGCCGCTGGCAGGAAAAGTAACGGAGCGGTTTTCGCCCAGGGTGAAACGATAGCGCAGGGAAGATGTCCTGGTTGTCATGCTTTCGTCATCATAAGTGTAGTAGGAATAATAAAGGCTGGAGGGCTCAATCAGCGCGCCCTTTTCGGTGCTGACGGTAATTTCCCGATCCTCTGCGATAGCAACGCCTGCCATCGTAGCGCTTTCGGTGTCGCCGTCGCTGTCGACATTGTAGATCGAATATGCCGCAACTGCCGGCTTGTTCAGCTGCATGCGGCTGCTCATCAGGCAGACTGCCCCCACGCAGCAGCATGCCAGCACGGGAATGGTAAGCCACATCCACTCACGGCGATCCAGCCGTTTCAGGATCAGGTAGCTGCCGACGCCCGCCAGCAGCAGGAACAAAACAATAGCCGCAACAGGATAGAGAATGTTGCTTTCGTTGTCAATTTCCAGCAGGGAAAGCACGGTGGAATCGGCCGAATAGGCACGTTCGCTTACATAATAGCTGGTTTTTCCGTCGACAATGCTCTGATACGCGGTAGCACCGGTAGCCAAAAGTACCCGCTGCCAGAAGCAGGACATGCCATCCCAGCCGGCAAGCGGCTTTTCGCTGAGAGAAAATGCCGTGGTATAGATCAGGCCATTTTCCACCTGCGTGCATGCAATCAGCGTATTGCCGTTCATTGCGGCTACCTGCATCGCATCCCCGTTGATCGGAGAAAGCATGGATGCACCCTGTGCGCTGGCCGCCGGGCTTGTAACGGGAAACTTTGTATCCTTCATGGCATCCGTCAGTGCCTGCGCCACATCCTCCGCCGAATAGGGCGTACCCGTGGTGATGCCCGTAAGCGCCGTGAAGCCGCGGTAAGCAGCTGCCGCGCGGGTGCCGCCGCCCACAATGACGACGCCGCCCTTTTTGATCCATGCCGTCAGGGCTTCCTGC
>CAVFPH010000116.1:0-2709 GCA_963624325.1 bacterium | reverse complement strand
TTGCTCGGCAGGGCGATGGCCAGGCAAAGGCACATCGTCAACGCCAGTGACAAGATAAAGGAAATTTTTTTCATATCGAATCCTCCCTTAATGACATGCGCTGAATATCTCAACATTGCCGTTTTCCTGAGGCGGCAATGAGGCCCGCAAGCTTACTTTTCGCAGACGATGGTGCTGCCCGCATCGCGCATGCGGATGAACTGCGGACGCTCCTTGGGATGCACGTTGGGGCTGTGCAGGGTCAGCCACAGCTGCCCCGACAAATCATAAAACAGCATTCCGTGGCCGGCATCCTTCATGTCAATCGGCGGCAGATGCGTAAAGTGGCCGTCGATTTCGCCGTTATCGGATACCGCAAGCCCCTGCGTATACCCGTTGGCGGAAAAGCTTGCCCAAAGGCACAAGAGCGTCCCGCTGCTTGTCCGAAACAGGAAGGGGCCATCCGTCACATAGCCTTCCCGGCCGAACTCCAGATTGTTGGTTACCCACGCTGCGTCCCTTGCGTGCCAGAGGACAATGGGTTTGTCTGCCGGTGCTTTCAAATCATCCGTCAGAGGGGCGGCGCAAACCGCGCCGTTGCCGATCTGCAGCCATTCGTGACAAAAAACAATCCAGGGGTTGCCCTTTTTGTCCACATAGAGCGTGCCGTCCAGGCACTCCCAATCCGCGGGCGTCACGCACTTGTCGCTGTGCGGCTTGAAGGGGCCAAGCGGGTTGTCCGCCTTCAGGATGGCCGTTCCGCGGCACATGTTCTCGCCCTTGAAGGAGGCAAACATGTAAAATTCGCCCTTCCACTTGTGCACCTCGGGTGCCCAGTAATGTTTGTTTGCCCAGAAAGAGCCGTCATTGTGGAATATTTCGATCGGCTCGGACCAGTTTTCCAGATCCCGGCTGACATAGGCATCAAAGCCATCCGCATTCCCCCACGCGGTGCTTCCGCGCGTGCCGTACAGGTAGTAATTGCCGTCCTCTGCCAGCACAAACGGATCCCGAATGTGGATATCCTGCCGTTTCATGGTTGCCTCCTTTGCAAGCAGCTGCCGACACGATTACTTGAACTGAATGTTGCGGATGTAGGCATTGACTTTCATGTACGGGTTGAGCATCGATACCAGCTTTGTCCCGTTCACGACGAAGTTTTCAAAGGTGACGTTCTGGATCTGCTTGTCCTCGCTCCAGCCGTAAATCAGGATCTGGTTGGCAATTGAGCTGTTGTTATTGCTGCTGCAGGTGATATTGCGCAGCGTTACGCCGTCCACATAGCCGGGATACATCTGGTTGCCCTGAATGCTGCCAAACCAGAAGCTGTCCAAAAAGCGGAAGCACACCAGGCGCTGGCAGTTGTTGATGCGGATGTCCTCCCAGGTGATGTTGCCCACTTCGGTGCCGTGCAGCAGCACGATGGACATCACCGCGCGCTCTTCCAGACGCTCGTGATTGTCACGGTCATCATAGGAATACAGCACGTCAATATTGCGGAAGGAAATGTCGTTGTAGTAGGCGGCCATGCTTTCTTCGCCCACGACCATGGCGTTGTTGCAGTCACTCCACAGGATGGAATCCGACACATGGATGTTTTCGTTGGGCGGGTTGTCATCGGGCAGGGAGGCATTGCCCAGGCCCTTTACGGTGATGCAGTCATCGCAGGAGCGCAGAAACACATCCTTGATGGTTACGTTCTGGCTGTTGCTGATGTCAATGGCATCGGTGCTGGCGTACCGGGGGCTGACCACATGGTAGCCGTTCACCGTGACATTCTTGCTGTAATAAATATGCGTGGTCCAGTTCTGTATGCGATGGGCATTGGCGATGATGCTGCCGATCTCCACGTTTTCCGCGTTGTTCAGGCACAGGTTTATGTTTCCGTAGGTCGGATCCAACGCGTTTTTCTTGTCCATCATGATGACGCCCGTGCCCAGGATTTTGACATTCTTGGCATACCTGACAACGACGGGTCCGTTTACGACCGCGCCGGCATCCACGTACAGCGTCATGCCCGAGCTCAGGAGGATTTCCCCGTCGCTCTTGTCATGATAGCCGGGGCCGTAGTAGATCACGCCGAACTTGCCCTTGTAGCTTTCGGCCTCATGGTCGATTTCGTTGGTAAACAGGTGAAGGGTGTAGCCCTCGTAGTCCCCGTCAAAAACGAAAGACAGATCCTGCCCGGGATTATCCATGGTAAAGGTCATGGTTTTGCCATCCACCGTCGGCTCAATGCCGCTGCCTGCGGGCAGCACTTCCACATGCTTAAAGGGAAAATCCGCCTTGATTTTCACTTCAACCGTATCGCCGGGATCAAAGTTGAAGTAAGCAAAGCCGATTTCGTAGCTTTCGCTGTTCAGATCGCCGTATACGCCCACTTCTTGCCCGTTGGCCGTAATTGCAAACGGCGCATACTCATTGGGCGTTCCCTCGGGAACGGGATAGGCCTGCACATCGGCAGCGGCGCTCCCGACGATACACACAAACAAGAATGCCAGTAAAAGCAGCGCAGCCTTTTTCATCCTTTTTTCTCCTCTTGCGGGTTTTTTATATACTCCCGGGGTGTCATGCCGTATGCCATCCGAAAGCGCTTGGTAAAGTAGGCGTGGTCCGAAAAGCCGACATGCTCCGCTACCTCGTTGACCGCATATTGCTGGGTGCTGAGCAGTTCCTTGGCCTTTTCCAGGCGCAGGCGGATCACATAATTGGAGGGCGACTGTCCAAAGC
>CAVFPH010000115.1:0-2838 GCA_963624325.1 bacterium | reverse complement strand
AGATTTTTATCGGCTTGCTTCAGCTGATTTTTTCTCCCGTCAGTTCATACCACGCGTCTCTGAGCAGGTTTTGATACTGCACGCCCGTCACGGGGTCGGCGCTCTTGCATTCTTCCATATCGCGCAGGAAGTGCACGCACAGATGTCCGCCGAAACCGTTGCTGAGTATGCCGTTGCTCTGGTGCGGGCGGTTATGCATGCCCGCCATGCACCACGTGCCGTCGGGCAGCAGGACATACACAATGTGCATCGTCCAGCTCGTGCCGCCAAAGGCCTTGCGCATGATCAGGGTATCCTGCAGCGTCAGGGGCTGACTGTCGCAGTGGCGGCCGGGCGATAGGACGGACAGCTGCCAGGAAAGGCCGCTTTCGGGGTCATAGACGGTAAACTCCGTGCCGCTCTTCATCATGGGCTTGACATCGTTATACCAGTGCAGCAGCTTGATATCGCTCTTTGCGGGGGGATTGGCGGTATAGCCCGCGTTGTCGGCCAGGTATTCACGCGGGGCGGCGGAGGCTTCCTTGGCCGTGCCGGAGTACAGTTTGACCTGCGTGGCGGCGTCCAATACGCCCGTGGCGTTGATGCCGTTGCGCAGCTGGAAGGCGACCAGGGCATCGTGCATGGCCTCATTGAACTTGCCGTCGGTGCCCACGTTGTAATTGAGCTTGAGCAGCGCGTTCTGCGCGCGCTTGATGGCCTCGGTGCGGGTGGCGTTTTCGCTTTCGTTGTAGTCAATCAGGTAGCTGGTGTAGTTGCTTGCCTCGCTGCTGTAGGGCAGGGCGGAGGAAGAGAATAGCAGGGCGTACGTGTTCTGCCCCGCGATGCCATCCTGGCTGAGGCCGTGGAGCTTCTGGAAGCGCTTGACGGCCGTGACGGTGGCGGTGTTATAGCTGCCGTTGGCGGAGGTCAGATAGCCAAGCTCTGCCAAGCGCTTTTGCACCAGGGTGACATCGGCGCCCGTGGCGCCCGATTTCAGGTTGCGCACCAGGATGGAGGTATCATACTTCTGCTTGATGGTATCCTCCTCGCTGTCGCCCTCCACGCGGGCATCCAGCGTCAAATACTGCAGCTGCACATAGCCGCTGACGCTGCCCTGATAGGCGGCGGCCCACTGCACGCCGTCCACGGTCAGAATTTCGCTGACCACCACGCGGCTGCCCTTGAGGAAGGAGCCTGTCTGCCTGCCGCCCGGGGTTTTGCGCACGTTCAGGCTGCTGTTGACGGTATTGACGGTGGCATAGCGGAGCTCACCATAGTGGATGGTGTTATCCTGCGAGGGCACAGGGGCGGCGGTGGCGGCGGGGGTGGCGGTGGGGTTGACGCTGCCGCTTAGCACGATATAGCTGCTGTTGACATAGCCCGAATAGCTTTCATAGGACACGGCATACCAGCCATTCAGCCGCTGCGTGACGGTGAGGGCGGCGCCGTTGGGGATCTGGTACACGACATCATAGGTTGTGCCCGGGCCCGAGCGCATGTTCAGCTTTTTGCCGTTGGCGCAGTAGACATAGCCGCTCAGGCTTTCGGATGACGGGGCGGGGGCAGCGGTCGGGGCGGGGGTGGCGGTGGCGGCACTGCCGGTAAAGGAAAGAAACTTGCTCATTACGTACCCGCCGTTGCCATTATAGGTGGTATAGCACCAGGTGGCATTCACGGGCGTGACGGACAGGACGGTGCCGTAGGGGATCTGCGCAATCACGTTATTGCCGCTTTGGGGCTGGCGGCGCAGGTTCAGGCTGCCGCCGTTGGCGGGCTGCACCCTGGCGCTCTGGGCGTTGCCCGAGGAAGTGGGCGCGGCGGTGGGCACGGCGGTGGCGGCAGGGGTGGCGGTGGCAACGGGGGTTGTCACAAAGTACAAAAAGCTGCTCATCACATAGCCGGAAATGCCGTTATAGGTGGTATAGCACCACTTGCTGTCCACGCGGGTGACGGACAAAACGGCGCCGTTGGGCACGCGGGTCAGGATCTTGGCGCCGCTCTTGGGGCTGACGCGCAGGTTCAGGCTGCCGCCGTCGGCGCAGGATACATAGGCGGTTTCGCCGCCCGATACAATGGCGGTGGGCGCGGCGGTGGGGGTGATCACGGTATCGTCAAAGCGGAGGAAGGAGGTCATCACATAGCCGGTAGTGGTGGAATCATAGGTGATTTGTGTCCACTTTGTGCCTTTTTCGACCACGCTGACGGTGCTGCCGTTGGGGATCTGCAGGATCACGCCGTATCCCGTGCCCGGGCCGCGGCGCACATTCAGGCTGCCGCCGTTGGCGCAGTACACGGTGGCGGTGGGCGTCTGCTTGGCGGGCGCGGCGGTGGGCGTGCCGGTGGACATGCTGTTGTAAAGCTCGTAGAGCTTGGTCAGCGTCTCGTTGCCTGCCTTGCCGTCTACCGTCAGGCCGTAATCGGTCTGAAAATTGAACACGGCCGTGTAGGTCTGCGTGCCGAACGTCCCGTCACAGCTGACGCTGTAGCCAAGCGCCGACAGCGCCTGCTGCATCTTGAGTACATCGCTCCCCTTGTCCCCCGGACGCAGGGTGGTGTACGCCAGCGCGCAGGGCGCAATCATCATCAGGCATAGCAGGATCAGCACCAGCCGCTTCATCCATCCGCGCATAAATAAGCCCCCTTATAGGTAGTACTTTATTCTACCACGAGATTGCGGAAATGTAAATCTTTATTTCAGAATTGTTACAAATAAAGGGACGGGGAGGACGAGGGGGACGAGGGGGACGTTACTTTCTTGTGCCAAGAAAGTAACAAAGAACCACCTTGAAATAGTTTAAGGTCAACGTAAAAGCAGGAGTAACTCAGCGGGTGGCAACGGAGGGCGCGAGCGCCTCCGTT
>CAVFPH010000114.1:0-3132 GCA_963624325.1 bacterium | reverse complement strand
AGGAAAAACTGAACGCCCTGGGCTACGACTGCGGGGACGCGGACGGTATTTACGGCACGAGGACCCGCGCGGCGGTGATGCAGTATCAATTGGACGCAGGGCTGACGGTGGACGGCATTGCGGGGGAGAAAACGCAGGGTGCGCTGTTTGCCATGGATGAGGCGCGATACACGGTGACACTGCGCGGCGTGCCGGAGGAGACGGCGATTGCGCTGTGCGCGAAATATGCGGGAAGCATGGAGAGGGAAGGGGGGGATGCCTATGGAGTGGATTAACACGGTTGGCAAGGCTGCGGGGAGCATTGTCACCATACTGGGGCTGATCAGCCTGATCCTAATAAAGCCGCTGCGCGCCCTTGCCAGGGCGAAAAAGGATGAGGCGGCGTTGGCGCGGGAATTTCAAAAGACGGTGCTGGAAAAACTGGATGCCATCAATGACGATATTGCCGATTTGCAGTATGAGCGGCTGTCGCAGGCGCATGACTTTTACACTGCGCAAGGGTGGTGCCCGACGAGCAAAAAGCAGCAGCTTTGCCAGATGTACAAGAGCTATCACGAAAAAGGGCGAAACCATTTGAGCGAGCATTATGAACAGGACATACTGTCCCTAAGAGACAAGCCATAACTGAAAGGAGAAACAATATGAACAAGATTGACTGGAAACGGAAACTGACATCCCGGAAATTCTGGATGGCGATTGCGAGCTTTGCGGCGATGATGATTGCGGCGTTTGGCGGAACGGAGGAGACGGCGTCACAGGTGACGGCGCTGATTATGGCGGGGGCTGCCGTGGTGGCCTATATTATCGGCGAGGGGCTGGCGGACGCGGCCGGGGCGAATGGTGAAGAGGATACGAAAACAGAATAGATTGGCCTGCCGCACCATGTCTCCAAGACCCGTTCACAAATGCCGATGTCAGACCGCGCGGCACAGTTTGCTCCTTTTGCGGCGCTCACCGGATATGATGATGCCGTCAAGGAAACCGGGCGGCTGACGGACGATAAGATTGAGCTGGAGGAAAGCGACCTGATTGTGCTCAATGAGAAGATGCGGTATCTCCGCGCGAACCTTGCCGCCATGCCGGAGGTTACATTCACCTACTTTTAGCCCGATGAGCGCAAGGCCGGCGGCGCGTACCTGACGATCAGCGGCACGGTAAAAAGGAATGATGAATATAGGCGGATGATCATCCTGCATGACGGCACAAAGCTGCCGATGGACGATATTAAGGATATCGAAGGGGAAATTTTCTCGGCACTTGAGTAAACACAAGACAAAAAATATTCCACCGGCGCGGCCGGTGGTTTTTTTGTTTGAAGCGGCGCACAAAAAAAGCACGGTCATGATGGCCGTGCGCGGAAATGGTGGGGCGGCGTTACAGGGTAACGGCATCGGGGGTGAGGGTAGGCACGTAGAGGGCGGCGCGGTCGGGGTATTCCTCGTAGAGCAGGCGGAGAAAATCGGGATGGTCGGCGAGATTGAAGTGCTGCTGCCCGGTGAAGAGCCAGCAATACAGGGCGTCCAGGTACTTGGTGTAGAACACTCTGATGCGCTTAATGCTGTATGAGGCGACTTGTTCGAAGGCAATCGTGGCGGCGTCGCGGGTGAGATTGTATACGTCATCGGGCGTCAGGTGGCGGGCCCAGTCGTCGGCGTATTCGCCGGGCTTTTCCAGCCAATGGGACCATTCGCTCGTGAGGCTTTCCCGCGTATCTGCAACCTCGGCGGCGCGCTGCCGGGCAAGGTATTGCCGTTCCAGCTCCAGGGCGAAGGACGGGTAATCATGGGCTTCGGGCGGGAGACGGTCGACGATCTCGATGGATTCGTATTGGACGGCGGAGACGGTGTTGACAATGCGGAGGACGTCGGCCTGCATGTAGCGGGCATCCTGCGGGACGTCAATGCCATAGCCATAGCAGCCGTGGTCGTGATAGCGGCGGGAGTAGCATTCATACTGCAGGCTGAAATGCAGGCCGTTCTCGGACAGGGCGCGATGCTTGAGATTGCCGGAGCGAGTGTGGTAAAACTCGAAGACGTTGGTGCGGCTGACGTCGCCGCAGATGCGCCGGCCTTCGCGGTCGATGAACTCCATGAACAGGCGGTAATTGGTCATGTCGCTGCCGGCGACGCGTTCGTCGTGCAGATCGGCAAAGTTGCAGCCGCGGGTTTCAAGATAAAGCTTCATAATGGGTATCCTTTCTGCCGGATACGATGCCTCCGGCGGGGCGGATGAAATGGCAGAGGCGGCGTCCGGTCAATCCATCTGGTAATACATGCCGGTGGCGTAGCCGTCGGCCTTGAGGGCGGCGTGGAAGGCTTCGGCCATGGCGGTGCGGCGGTTGGCCTGCCCAAAGAAGCAGGGGCCGCCGATTACCAGCTCGGTATCATGGCACACGCGCCATTCGAAGCAGCGCAGGCCGGCTGCGGCGATGGCTTCCTTGGCGGCCTTTTTGGAGATGCCGCAATCACGGTAATTGAGCGTGGGGGCATCAAAGTTGCAGGTGCCGCCGTCAATGACGTCGGCGTGGCCGTAGGCGGCGACGGTGGCACGCATCAGGGCACGGGTGAGGGCTTCCTGCCGGGAGACCTTTTCGCCGTCGCGGGGCGCGTAAAGGCGCTCGTAATCTTCGGGGGTCAGGGTGACGATGGAGCTGCCGTCGGATTGCTTTTCGTAGGTGATCATAGCGGGTATCCTTTCTGCCGGCGTACAATGCCCACCGGCGGGCGAATGGGGAAAACGGCGTGGGCGGCGTTACTTGGCCGGCAGAATCTCGGGCGGCAGGTCGTGGGTGTATTTGTCGAACTGTTCCGGCGTGACGTCGTAGCAATCCATCAGCGGCTGGCCTTTGCTGGGGAACAAAACGGTGGCGCTGCGTTCGCCCATGGCGATGGGCATCAGCAGGGCGTCGCCGTCGGCCGTGGCGGCGTACAATGGCGAGAGCGGCCTTTCGGGATTGAAGGCGATGGCCTTGCAATCGGGCAGCACGGTGAGCAGGTCGAGCAGGTAATGGGCGTTGACAGCCGGCAGGCCGGGGCCAAAGTACCAAATGGCGGGGCGGCGTGCGTCTTTGCGGCGGTTTTTATTTTCGGCGGCGACGAGATTGATTTCGGCCTTGACGGCGGTATACGTGGG
>CAVFPH010000113.1:0-3384 GCA_963624325.1 bacterium | reverse complement strand
GGGCAAGGGCCTGTGCTGGTCCATCGTGCTGGTAGCCTTCATGATCCCCGGTCAGGTTACTTACATCCCCATCTATCTGATGATGGCCAAGGCCCGCCTGATTAGCTCCCTCTGGCCGCAGATTCTGCCCTTCGCCACCAACTCCTTTGGCATCTTCATGCTGCGCCAGGCCTTTAAGCAGATTCCCGATGAGCTGGTTGAATCGGCCCGTCTGGATAATGCCAATGAGCTGCAGATCATGACGCGCATCATGCTGCCCATGGCAAAATCCTCCATGGTAACCATCGCGATGTTCTCCTTTGTCAGCCACTGGAACGCCTACTTCTGGCCGTTGGTCATGACCAACAACGATAAGTACCGCCCCCTGACCATGTACATTGAAAAGATCAAGGACGCGGAATACGGCCTGATCTGGAACAACATCATGGCTGCCAACGTAATCCTGGTAGTGCCTGTACTGATCGTTTTCCTCTTTGCCAGCAAGAAGATCATCCAGGCCTTTGCCTACAACGGCATGAAATAAGTTTTATCTGCTGATCTCCCCCGATCAGTCGCCCGCCGGTTTTCCGGCGGGCATTTTGTATTGATGAATTCGCTGCGATAGAAAATCCGACTGTTCTCATATGACACTTTGGCAAGGCGAGAAGACAAGACCGTACTTCTGAATTTTGAAAATAGTGATGGAGAGCACACAGATAAGAAAGGCTGTGTGCTTTTCTATATGTATGCCTAATCAAAAAATACGAACAATCAATAAAATTAAATCGTTGTCGGTTCGCATTTCTTTGATATTTTCAAAAAGAAAATCATAAATACACTTGACGTGTTCGGATTTTCTGGTATAATAGTTCTGTTTTTCCGCGTAAGACAAATTTGAAACGGAGGGCGTTCCAATCATGCAGCTGCTCGAAAAGACCTTCAAGCTCAAGGAGCACAACACCAATGTGCTTACCGAGGTAGTGGGCGGTATTACCACCTTCTTCGCGATGGCCTACATCATCTTCGTTAACCCCAACTTCCTGACCGTTACGGGCATGGATCAAACCGCCGTCATGCTGGCCACCTGCGTCAGCGCCGCCATCGGCAGCCTGCTCACCGCATTTCTGGCGAACGTACCCTTCGCGCAGGCTCCCGGCATGGGTCTGAACGCCTTCTTTACCTACACCATCTGCCTCGGCATGGGCTACACCTGGCAGCAGGGCTTGGCCATTGTGTTCATCAGCGGCCTGATCTTCCTGGCTGTTACCCTGTCTCCTCTGCGTACCCAGATCATCGCTTCCATCCCCGCTCCCTTGAAGGCTGCCATCAGCGCAGGCATCGGCCTGTTCATCTGTCTGGTTGGCCTGCTGAATGCCGGCATCGTAACGGCAAACAGCAACCTGCTGGATCTTAGCAAAATCACCTCCGGCGCTCCCCTGCTTGCGCTTATCGGCCTGCTGATCACCGGCGTTCTGATGGCCTGGAAGGTCAAGGGCGCAATGTTCATCGGCATCATCCTGACCACCCTGATCGGCATCCCCATGGGTCAGACCAATGTATCCAATATCAGCATCAGCTTTGAAGGCATCTCCATGGCGCCTACCTTCTTCAAGCTTTCCTTCTCCGGCCTCTTCAGCCTGGGCGTGCTGCCCCTGCTGACCGCCGTCATCACCTTTGCCATGTGCGACTGCTTTGATACCGTCGGCACCCTGCTGGGCACTGCCGGTGCCTCCGGCATGCTGGACAAGGACGGCAACCTGCCCGGCGGTGATCGCGCGCTGATTGCCGATGCCGCCGCTACCTGCGTTGGCGCCCTGCTTGGCACTTCCACCGTTACCACCTTTGTTGAGTCCTCCACCGGCATCTCCGAGGGCGCCCGCACCGGTCTGTCCTCCGTGGTTACGGCCATCCTCTTCCTGCTGGCCTGCGTGCTGGCGCCCATCGCGGGCATCATCCCCAGTGCCGCTACCGCCCCTGCCCTGATCATCGTTGGCATGTTCATGATCGGCAATGTATCTAAGATCGATTGGAAAGATCTTGAGGTTGCCCTGCCCTGCTTCCTGACCATCGCCATGATGCCCTTTGCCTACTCCATCTCCGATGGTATCGGCTTTGGCATTATCAGCTACACCGTCATCAAGGTTTGCCGCGGCAAGTTCAAGGAAGTCCCCGTGCTGATGTACGTCCTCAGCGCGCTCTTCATTGCCATGTATATCCTCAGCGCCCTGTAATCGATTTAGTGATGAAACGGGCTGCTTCCAAATGGAGGCAGCCCGTTTTTCAGCCCGAATCGCTCTTATAGGTACGGATTTATTTATCATAGATATTGCCAAATGGGGGAAAAGCGGGTATAATAGTGTTGGTGTGGCATTAGCCCGCCGCTTACAGTATGAAGGAGGTCTTTCCCATGGTTAAAGTTGCTATCAACGGTTTTGGCCGCATTGGTCGTCTTGCTTTCCGCCAGATGTTCGGCGCTGAGGGCTACCAGATTGTCGCCATCAACGACCTGACCAGCCCCGCAATGCTGGCTCATCTGCTCAAGTATGACACCGCTCAGGGCCCCTACTGCGGCAAGATCGGCGAGAACAAGCACACCGTATCCGCCACTGAGGATTCCATCATTGTAGATGGCACCGAAATCAAGATTTATGCCGAAAAAGACGCTGCCAACTGCCCCTGGGGTCAGCTGGACGTGGATGTAGTGCTGGAGTGCACCGGTTTCTATACCAAGAAGGAAAAGGCCATGGCGCATATCAACGCCGGCGCCAAGAAGGTTGTTATCTCTGCTCCTGCCGGCAATGATCTGCCCACCATCGTGTACTCTGTAAACGAGAACACCCTGACCAAGGAAGATAACATCATTTCCGCTGCTTCCTGCACCACCAACTGCCTGGCTCCCATGGCCAAGGCCCTGAATGATACCTATCCCATCCAGAGCGGCATCATGACCACCGTGCATGCTTACACCGGCGATCAGATGATCCTGGACGGTCCTCATCGCAAGGGCGATCTTCGCCGTGCCCGCGCTGGCGCGCAGAACATCGTTCCCAACTCCACCGGTGCCGCCAAGGCCATCGGTCTGGTTATCCCCGAGCTGAACGGCAAGCTGATCGGCTCTGCTCAGCGCGTACCCGTATGCACCGGTTCTACCACCATTCTGGTTGCCGTTGTTAAGGGCGAGAACGTGACCAAGGAATCCATCAACGCCGCCATGAAGGCCGCTTCCTCCGCCAGCTATGGCTACAACGAGGAGCCCGTCGTTTCTTCCGATATCATCGGCATGTCCTATGGCTCCCTGTTCGATGCTACCCAGACCATGGTTGCCAAGCTGGATGACAACACCTATCAGGTGCAGGTTGTGTCCTGGTACGACAACGAGAACAGCTACACCAGCCAGATGGTTCG
>CAVFPH010000112.1:1962-3393 GCA_963624325.1 bacterium | reverse complement strand
ATACTTGCGCTGTGCGGGCAAGATCGGCAGGATCCTCATTCTTAAAGCCCGGAATGTAGCAGTCGTCCTTCAACAGCATTTGCTGCAGTTCCCGAATGTGCTCCGATACATCATGGGGAGTACAGTTATATTTTTTGCACAGCGCTGCAGCAGTGCCAATGGCTTGACCGCCTACGGCGCAGGTACCCATTACACGGCTGGAGGCCATGGCCAGCTTTGAGGCGCTCATGCTGCGGCCGCCGATAAACAGGTTATCGATATCCTTGGCCACATAGGAACGATAGGGGATGGAGTACAGCCCATCAAATCCGAAAATTTCGCTGGGCATCTTATCAAAATCCAGCAGGCCGTGCTTTACATGATTGTCTACCGGCCAGCCGCCGTAGGCAACGGCATCATCGAATATGCGGTTTTCAAGCACGTCATTCTCGTTGAGCATGTATTCGCCTTCCATACGGCGGCTTTCGCGTACGCCGGGCAGCATGCCTACCCACTGCAGGTCATAATTCTGTGCGCCGTGATCGCCGCCGTTTTTGATGTGATCCCATATGCCGTACACGCATTTGACCAGCTCGTCGCGAATGTCTTCATATTCCTCGATGATATCGGCTTTTTCGCCCGTCAATTCGATCCACCAATAGCCGTAATCCACACAGTAGCCGTCAAACACCATATCTTTGGTAACATTGTCCAGATTATCCAGAATGGCATCGGCTTTTTCTTCGATGCCCTGCGTTCCCTGAACGGGCCTCAAATCGGCATGTTTGCGGTAACGGAGCTGATCCTCTGTAAAGGTGTACGCTCCCTTTGGAGGAACAAATTCCACGGGTTGCCCGCGATCCACCGCCTTAAACAGCAGAGTATTGCCCATGCGGTTCTGATTGGGCTCTTCAGGAGCATGCGGTTCATGAAACTCCGCTTTCCCTTCGCTGCCCGTACGGAAAGGCATGCCGGCCATAAAGCCCAGCGTGCCGTTTCCCGTACAGTCGCAAAATATCGGCGCACGCAGGGTCCATTCGATTTCGGTAGTCATCTGGTAGCAATGCACGGCGGTAATATGCTGATTATCAACATTTACGTCATGCATGGCGGTGTTTAAAAACATTGTCAGATTATCCTGTTCACGAATGGCGGTAAACAGCACGCGATCCCAGACGGAGTAGTTGTAATAATCGTTTATCCGCTTGTTTTCCAGCAGGATTTCACGCAGAATGCCGGTTTCTTCGGCATTGGGCTTGCCGTTGCCGGAAGCACCGCAGATGTGCATGCGAACCTCGCTGCTGGCGTTGCCGCCGAAAACGGGACGATTCTGAATCAAAGCGGTTTTGGCACCGTGACGAGCACTGGCGATGGCTGCGCACATGCCGGTCATGCCGCCGCCTACGACGATTACATCAAAGGACGCTTCCTTCCTCTTGCTGCGCACTGACA
>CAVFPH010000112.1:0-1952 GCA_963624325.1 bacterium | reverse complement strand
CATAGTGAACCTCCGAAATCATGATGTCGTTTGGCTTCCGTGCCGATATTGAAAAGGATAAAACGGGCCATGTATTCTGTCACATTTGCCCGACTGCGCATCAAAACAGAATACATGGCCGCTTATTTAGGAAATGAGACGCTTGGTTGTGTGCTTATTCGTTGGCAAGACCCAAGGCAACCAGCTGCTCGGCGGCAATGTTCATGTATTCTTCGAATGCGTAGCTGTTGTTGAGCTCCTGCAGGAAGGCGTCATACTCGCTGATGGGACGCTCGCCTTTGATGAAAGCCAGCATCTGGGTCTTTACGTAGTTTTCCATATCAGACAGGTTAAAATCATCGGGCACGGCTACATTGTCATTGTAATAGATGTAGCGAGGCATGCTCAAGCCGAAGGCAGTTGCTTCGCTGGCTTCGGGGAACTTGATCTGCAGGTAAACCTGGTCATAGCGACCAAGAATCTGATAAGGATGGGTGAAGTTGGTGTCCTTTACCTTTTCGGGGATTGCAGAAACCTTGCCATCTTCTGTGCGAATCCAGTGCTCATTTTCCAACCCGGTGTAAACCAGCATCATGCCTTCTTCGGTGCACAGGTATTCAAGCACCTTAAAGATGGCTTCGCGCTCCTCATCGGTTACGTCGGCGTTGATTACAAAGTGGTCACCGGCAAACTTTTCATACTTGGCAACGGCATAGCAAGGATCGCCGCCTTCAGACAGGGCACTAATCCAGGTGTATTCGGCGTCGGGATTAACTTCCTTGTACTGGGCGACATAGGAAGCTTTGAGAATGTTGGACCAAGGCATGGCAGATACAGCTACGTTGCAGGCAATGGTGTTGGCCTTTACTTGGCTGTTGGAGGAGAACATGTCGGGATCCAGCAAACCGCTGTCGTAGAACTTCTTGCACATTTCAAGTGCTTCGACCATACGGGGCTGAAGCAGGGAATTGGTTACCTTGCCATCGCGAATGATGACGTAATTGCCCAGCACGACATCATACGGAGCGGTGATGGCGGAGAGACCTTTGATACCCCAGCCGGTAAAGCCGATGGTGTCTTTGATGCTGTTGCCATCGGGATCGTTGTTGGCCAGGAAGTAGCAATAGTCATACAACTCGTCCACGGTAGTGGGAACTTTCAGGTCTGGATACTTTTCGTTCCAGTCCTGACGAACCAGGATCAGCATATAATAGTCTGAGATAGCTTTGGCGGCGGGAATGGCATACATTTCGCCGTCGTAATACAGAGACTGGATGTCGGTGTCTTCACCATAGGCTGCGTAAATGGTGCTGAGCAGATCAGTATAGCCGGACAGAGGCAGCAGCATATCCTGCGCAGCGTAGGTGCGCATCTGATCAGAATTGCAGATGAACATATGCCAGTCGTCGCCGCCCATGATGCGCGCATTGATGGCAGTGTCATATTCATCCAAGTAGATCAGCTGGAAGTCAACGCCGGTGCGAGCCAGAATGGTCTGGTACACGAAATCGTCTGCCTTATCGGCGGGGGCGTTGTTGGCCAGGGAGTTGGTGTAGGCAATGATGGTTACGGGTTCTTCGGCACCGGCATTGACCAGACCGAAAGACAGTACCATCACGGCTGCGAGCAGCAGAGAGATGAGCTTCTTCATAGTGGTTCTCCTTTTTGATTTATTTTAATATGCGATGTATGCTCGCATATTAAGGAGCGGTAATCAGCCCTTCACGGCGCCGGCAAGCGTGCCCTTGACGAAGTACTTCTGAATGAAGGGATAGATGACGACGATGGGCGCGGTGGCGAAGCATACGGCGGCCATCTTGAGGGTTTCGGCAGGCACAACCTCGTCTGCGCTCATGTCCATATTGGCAGCCTTGAGCATGCGGCGCAAAATAACCTGCAGGGGACGCAGATCCTGATCGGTGATGTAGAGGACGGCGACCATATAAGCGTTCCAGTGGCCAACGGCGTAGTAC
>CAVFPH010000111.1:0-3455 GCA_963624325.1 bacterium | reverse complement strand
AATTTTCATTCCTATCAGATTTTCTGCCCGTGCGCCATCGGCGCACAAGAAAATCTGCAAAACCCCGATAAAAATCCGCAGATTTTTATCGGAACACCCGTTAAAAGTCGTCAGACTTTTAACGGCATAACTATGGCGGCGAGGCGCGGAGAGGCTTGCGCCCCGCCGTCCGATGATTCCCTATCGGAAACCACGGTAACGTTATAGCATCAAAATATGAAGTGAAGATGAACAAATCGGTATGTTTTGTGAATAATTTTTGAATTCCGATGAAATCCCTGTTTGCATTCCGCAAGGGATGCATCACGCTTGCAAAAATTGTGAATTCCTGTATAATGAAAATGTGCGGAAAAGAAACCGTGCGCGGGCACATTACCGCCAAATCCGGCGCACGCAAGGAGTCCTGTTCATGAGCAATCCTCTGGACCTGATCACAAAGCAGTATGTCAGGCAGCACCCTGTCTACACTTACTCGGCGGCCCATATCCTCTACACCTTCGAGTTATACCCCGATTTCTTTGAGGATGCGGATCGTGATATCATGCCCGCCCTTTATGACAGAATGAAGGAGGAGGGCATTGATCTGCCCGACAAGACGAAGAAGATGCTCATGGAGGCAGTAATGGCCGAGGAGGATCTGTCCCGCCTGATTCGCATGATGCGCAGACCGATGACGCCCGATGTCGCAAACACGCTGCTCAACAAGCTCCTGGCGCGGGACGCGGAGGCACTGCCCGAGGTGAAGGCGCTGGTGCTTAAAACATTCAGCGATCACGGAATTGAAAACTGCACGCGCTTTCTGATCCGCTGCGAGGAGGATTGCAGCGCGTGGATCCTGGAAAATTACGCGCAGGTGCGCAACTCCTACACGCAGTCCATGCTGTGCCTGGTGCTGGGGTTCCGTGCATCGCCCGATGTGATTCCCTTCCTGATGGCGCAGCTGGAGCGTTTTGAGAAAAACTTTCCCGAAGAGCATTTCGCCGACGCACCCTTGCTGGCCCTGCGGGAAATTGCCTATCAGAACGGGAAACAGATACAATATAGTACGCAAAACAACCTTTGAAGACATGCAGCCTTCAAAGGTTGTTCATTTTTTTGTTTGATCAGTCGCAGCTGTCCTTGGCCATGGGCAGGCCGACCACGTAGATCAAGCCGATGACCTGCAGGAAGAAGCCCGTCCAGAAGTAGCCGGTGTAGCCCTTCTTGGCGGCCAGCTTTTTGCACAGGACGCCGCAGACGCTCATGACCGCAATCCAGATGGCCAGGTAGACCAGCACGGCAGCAATGCCTGTTGCGGTAGATAAGCTGTAGCTCATGTTATTTTACCTCTCTCTTTTTTTATTGCAAACCGGCGGATGCCGGCTGTGCGCGGATAGGGGGGCGGCACTTTCTTCATGGAAGAAAGCACCAAAGAACCGACATACCGTATGTATCTTAATATAAGAACAGCGCGAATGCAAGGGGGATTTTGCGGTAGGGCTGTCCCCCCTTCCAAGCAAGACCGCAAAGCAATCTTTTAACGGGATCCCCTGTTATAAATATCTGCTCAGCATCGCCATCGGAACCGCGTACGACACGATTGTCAGCACAACGCACAGCGCTGCCCACACAATCACGCCGATGAGCGCGCCCTTGCCTGCCGATTTGGCCTTCAGGGGCAGCTGATCCCGCCACACAAGGTACAAGATCAGGCCCACGCCCGGCAGGAAGAATCCGAGCACCTTCATGCCGGTGCTGGGGGCATCCTGCTCATAATTTTGCGGACGATAGCCGCTTTGCTGATAGCCGTTCTGCTGATAAACAGGCTGCGTGCTCTGCGCGGGGCGGGGCTTGCCGCACACGCTGCAGAACTGTGCATCGGTGGCAAACTCCGTGCCGCAGCCGGTGCAGAACACGCGCTGCGGGGTCTGCGCATCCTGCTGATAACCATCCGCTGCTGTCCCGCTGCCCGTTTGATATCCGCCCGCTGCCGCCTGATACCCTGCCTGCATATAGGGCTGGGGACGGGCGTGCTTTTCCTTGCCGTAGGGGAACATGATCCAGTAGCCCAGGAGGAAAATTTCAATCGTGCCAACCAGCCAGATCAGCACGGACAGGAAATTTGAGGTGATATTCAGGACGGTAAGGGCCTTTAGGAGGCCCGGGATGAACCAGATTTTTTTGAACACATTGGCCGCCGGGGAATTTTCCTTGCGATCCCGCACCACGGCAAAGAGGATCAGGATGGCCCAGAACAGGATGGGGAGGAAATTAAAGAACGCCCTTTCCAGCACATACATGCTGATGAGATGGCCAAACCAGCGCGACATATTGGAGAACATGGTGTACACGCACCAGGCGGCCTTCACGCCCATCACGGCAAAGAGGGGCACATCCCGCTTGCGCATAAACAGCACCGCCGCCACCGCGATGTTGATCAGATAGCTGACGATGGCAAACAGAGTATAGGAGGAACTGTTGCCCGCGCGGCTGAGGATGGACAGCACCACCAGGGCAACGCAGAACCACGCCGCGATGGGGAAGGCAACCTGTTTTCTGTTTCCGTCTTGATTCATCATTTTTTCGCCTCTCTCTTATCATTTTCGGCCACGGAACGCATCTTTTCTTCCGCTTTCTGCCGTTATGCCCAGTATAACCCATCTGCTTTGCAAGCGCAAGGGCGGGAGGGGGAAATTTGCCGATTGGGGGTGTACTTTTTCTGTTTGTATCCGCCCAGGCAATTCCGTCAACATCGTGTCAAATTTTCAGATTATATTGTGATTGCGCGCCGTTTGCGGTAAAATGACGGCATCGGGCACGGCCCGATATGACCGAATGAGGAGGAGAGGAATTACAGATGCGCTACGAAATCAAGGGCGGAGAATTTCCCGTGGTGGTATGTCAGCTGCAGAGCGTGGAAACCAAGGGCGGCGGCCTGGGCAAGATGATCAGCCGCGCGTTCTCGGGGGAGAGCATGTTCCAGAATATCTATACGGCGCAGGGCGATGGGATGATCACCTTCGGTTCCAGCCTGCCGGGCAGGATTCTGCCGCTGGAAATCGGCCCGGGACATGAGATGATCCTGCAGAAACGCGCTTTCCTTGCCAGCGAAATGAGCGTGGAAATGAGCATTCACTTTAACAAGAAGCTGGGCACCGGGCTGTTTGGCGGCGAGGGCTTTATCATGCAGCGCCTGAGCGGCAGCGGCATTGCCTTTGCCGAGATTGACGGCGACCTGGTGAAATACGAACTGAAGGACGGCGAACAGCTGATTGTGGATACCGGCAACGTGGCGGGCTTTACCACCGATGTAAAGATGGAAATCCGCCAGGTGCCCGGGCTTAAAAACAAGCTGCTGGGCGGCGAGGGGCTGTTCAACACCCTGCTGACGGGCCCCGGCACGGTATGGCTGCAGACGATGCCCCTGAGCGGGATTGCGGCGGCGATTGGGGCGTGCTTGCCCAATAAAGAGTAAA
>CAVFPH010000110.1:0-3604 GCA_963624325.1 bacterium | reverse complement strand
AAATCAGGCCCGTATGATATACCGTTTCGTCGCGGACGATATCGCCCGTTCCGCACGATACCCCCGTCACCCATACGGAGCTGTTGTCCTCAAAGCCATGATCCAGCAGCAGGTTGTTGACTACCCTGCGCATGCCCGAGGCAGCGGTGGGCTTGTTGATCTTTTCCCCTTCATACTGTGCAAAGACGGCGTAGCCCAGCTCATCGTTGATGCTGACGACGTGCCCGTCATTGTTGAAATGATAAAACAGCTTTTTACCGTTGTCCGCCAGGGTATCGGTCACGACGGTCAGCAAATTCTGGAAATCATAGTGCTTGCTGACAGCCGTCAGCGTGCCGCCCGTCAGGCTGGCCGACAGCATCTGATGCGGAAGGCCGCTGATACTGCCGGTGTTGCGATAGGCAATCGCCAGGGAACGGCCATCCGCATTCTGGACAAGGTTCAGCAGGCCGTCCGCATTGTAGCCGTACTGGCTCTGGACGCCGTCAATCTGCGTTACGCAGCACAGCTGGCCCGCGGCGTTATAGGCAAAGGAAATCTGCTGCGCAGCCGCGCCTGCCGCATGAGGCAGGGTAATCGTGCTGAGGCGACCGTTTGCATAGTTAAAGGCTGTCAAGCGGCCCGCGCCGTCCGTCACATAGGTAATCCGCAGCCCGGAGGAAGCAATAGCCAGCGTGCTGCCGTTGGGATCGCGCACGCTGCCCAGCAGCTCCAGAGCCTCGCTGGCATTGCTGCCGTTCCAATCCACAACAGGCAGAGTGAAGCGGTATTCGGCGTGCATCTTGGTGGTAATGACCGCCGTGGCATTGTCCGTATTCAGCGTCAGCGTCATGCCTAGGTTGGACAGATCGTGATACTCGCCGTTTTCCTGCGTGAAGGCATGCTGCGTTCCGTCCGCATCGGTATAAATATAGTAGAGAACGCTGACGTTATCGGCGTTCGTGCGGGTTTCGCGGTGCAGCGTCTGGTGCAGCGAGGTGCGCCAGCCATAGCCCAGGCCGAAATAATCCTGATTCATATCGCAGGAATTGTAGAAGTGCTGTACAGAGGCCGGCAGGCGCAAGCCGCCGGAGGCAAAATCAGACAGGGCGAAAATCATATTGCCGTTCGCCAGGCTGATATTTGCCGCGCCCGCGCGCCCGATATCCAGCGTATCATAGGCCAGATCCTCCTCCAGACCCGCCAGGCTGGCATATTCCAGCACAAAGTAGGGCTTGCGGCCGCCGCGGGAGGATTCCATCACCACCGCGTTAGGCCAGCTCCGCTGAGACTCAATCTGCACGCCGTAGTTGGCTTCGCCGCCGTACCAGCGGCGAGTCAGCGCCGTAATGTCCAGGAAAATATAGCGCGAGTAAGAAGTGCTCTTTGAAACTGCAGCACCAGTTTCCCAAAACTCAGCCGTTTCCGGACGCGTGGTATAAGTAACTTCCTTTTCAACCCAATCGGACGTGATTTCACGGGCATAAATATTAACATCTTTCGTCGGCTGCGTATACTTGGCTACGGCCATTTTGGCGCTGGTAATAAATGCCGAAGCATCCAGAGGAGGCAGCTCACGAATGCGCAGCAGCGTCAACCGATCACTATCTCCCGCATGCTGCACGTGCATAGTGCCGCCGTTGCCATAGTTACGATTCTTATAGGAACTATGGCTGTCCACATAAGTGCTTTCGATATTGCTGTCATACCGGCCGGTATAAATGGCCGGGTCCAGTACGACAGGAAATTTGGCGCGCTGGCAGAAATCTGCATCCGGTTCGCAGCGCAGCAGCCAGCCTTCGCCATCGCGGGAAAGCGTGGTGTGCGCTTCGCCCAACTCATTTTCACTGCCCAGAACGAAAGGCATGGGCAGGATAAAGCGGCAGACGCCCTGCGCATCCAGTGCATGCAGATCGCCGTTGTCCTGCAGGGCCAGGCTGAGCTCCGGCGCATACAGACGGAACGTCACCGGCTGCACCTGCGCAAGCGTATGGTAGACGATTTCATCCTTGAAGCCTTCCGGCTGGGTTCTGCAGACCAGATCGACGCCGGGCAGGATGCCCGCATAGCGCACGCAGCCGTCCAGCTGCAGGGGACGCTCGCGCAGGGCTTCAATGGTGGGCTCCGCCATTACAGCGGCATCCTCGGCTACAGGCGCGACCGCCTGGGCATTTTCCAGGCCGTAGGACAGCGTATAGCCGTCCGCATCCTGCACAGTGACAAAAGAATGGGTGTTCACACTCTGGCACTGCACGTGCATGCGCGCATTTGCGCTGTGCAGAGCGGCAGCCTCCGCGTGGAAGCTGCGGTCAATCTCCGCCCACGCGCCGTTCTGGCTGCGCTCGTGAATGGGCATGGCGTAGGTTACAGCCTGAAAATGCTTGGGATCGAGCTGAAATACTTTGCCGTACTCCGTGCGCTTTTCAGGCAGCTCGCGCGGGAAAAGCAGTGCGGCGGGATTCGATTGCATCGAAGAATTCATATCGTTCATTTTTTATTACTCCTTTTTATATCCTTTGGTGAAAGTCTTTTTTGGAAAATACGCGTGGCGTTTCTACAGAATTAAGTGAAGTTAATCACTTCTCAAGGCGATGCCACCAGCGTCCACACATCGCCCGGCTGTACAAACGGATTCAGCGCGTCCGGGTCAATGTCGGGATCGTCATCCTTGACATTCTTATCAAAGACCTTGCTGAACAGGTCGTCAATTTCGGCAGCATCAAAGCCGGTGCTGTCCATATCGTATCCGCTCGTCTGCAACCCCTGCAGAAGATCGGCCAGCGCCACGGGTTCCCATTCGCCGGTCGCTTTGTTGAGCACGATATTCAGCGCCTTTTCATCCTCAGGCTTTTCAATATGAACGACCACGCATTGCAGCTCGGTTGCGCCTTCGGCGGTCAGCACCTTGTATCGCTGATGTCCACCCACGATATTGCCGGTGACCTCGTTCCAGATAATCGGGTCGACATACCCGAAGTCCGTCAGGCTGCGCTTGATCTTCTCATACGCCGGATCACCCGGCTTCAAGTCCTTGCGCGGGTTGTACTTGGCGGGCTTCATCTGCGACACGGGAATAACGCGGATGTCCATGCCGGTTTGTATTTTCGCCATACAGATCTCCTTTCCGGGAATTATGACTTCACGCCCCTTCGAGGGGCTTTTTTCCATTTTGGGATAGAGGAATTTCTACATTTATATAACTGCCAGCTTGAGATTTCAGGCTGGCCGGAAAAACAGCTTGAATTTTGCGAAATTTCACGCGTGAGGGGGCGGCGGTCCCCGGTGGGCATACCCGGAGATTTGAATACCCCTACCCCCCTGCACACCCCGGTGGGGCGCGGCGGGTGGCTACCCCATACTGCGGCGGCTATAGGGTACACGTCGGCGCGGCGACCGGGGCGGGCCGTATACCGGGCCAGCGGGCTACCGGGGAAAACAGGGCGCTTTGTGGGGCAAACGTGGCGGGTTTCCGGCGGCTACCCGGCGTGACGGCGGCTACCGGGTCGCTGACTACCCTGTGCCGGGGCATATGCCGGGTGCGGCTACCCTATGGCGGGTGGGCACAGGCTCCCCCGGCGGCATCCACCGGCGAAGATCTATGCCCGGCGGCTTGTGACGGGTTTAC
>CAVFPH010000109.1:0-3672 GCA_963624325.1 bacterium | reverse complement strand
GCCGAGCAATGCGGCAACACTGCTGGCGCATTATACCTTTGACGATGCTGCGGATCTTGGCAAGGATGCATCCGGCAACGGCAACGACCTGACCCGCGTAATCAATGCGGACGGCATCAAGACCGTTGAAGGCCACAAGAACACCGCCGTCTATTTCGGCGGCACTTCGGGCCTGGCTGCGGCCGATACCGCCAATGATGACTTTGTGGACAAGACCGCCAGCGGATCCCTGACCGTGTCCTTCTGGGCCAAGGTGGATGCCGAAGGCGACGGCAGCAATGGTATGCGCGCGGTGGATCACGGCCAGAACGGCAGCGCGGAGGGCTTTGCCAACGTGCTCTACAAGAACACCGCGAACGGCGAGATCACCTCTTTGACCTACGTAGCCGTAAACGGCACCAGCGATTGGTGGAGCTCTGCTTCCAATGTATCGGGTGATCTGACGGCCTGGCATCAGTACAAGCAGGTATATGATGCCGATGCCGGCACGGTAACCCTTTATATCGATGGCCGGAAAACCAAGGAAGTTACCGGCACGGCCGCTTCCAACGTGGCTTCTTATACCTTCTGCGTCGGCGGCAGCTGGGCACAATGGGATTGGTTCAACGGCGGCAATCACGATGCAACCATGCAGGGCTTCATCGGCGCGATTGACGATGTCAAGGTCTATTCCGGCGTTCAGATTGTGGACGAGGATGAAGAGGACAATGCAAAGACCTGCGATCACTGGTACGGCGAATGGTCTCCCAACGGAAAGAACGGCCACAGCGCGGCCTGCAAGCGCACCGGCTGCGGCTTTACCGATTGGGCACGCTGCGAAATGTATACTTATCAGCTGGGCGAAAACACCGTGAAGGCCTGCCCCATTTGCGGCCGCGTCAGTGACGGCGCGCGCCTGACGCTGGTTGAAAACACTTCTGCCAAGGCGGTTACCAACCGTCTGCCGGGCGGCGAACTGGTTGTCCGCACCGGCGAGACTGCCGATGGCGAAAAGCTGCTGAGCGTTGGCTTCAGCAAGGGCGGAAGACTCCTGAAGCCCCACGGCCAAGTTGCCGTTACCCTGCCTGCCGATGTGCTTAACGGCTATGCCATCAGGACTGCCGGTACCGACGGCACCGAAGATGAGATTGAATACACCGTTGAGGATAACAAGGCCACCTTCACGGTGGATCTTTCCAAGCAGAATGCGGCAGTGCTGCACCTGGCTGCGGATGAAAGCAAGGCCTCTGCCGAGGCTGACAGCGAAGCCGCTGCCGAAACCGAAGCCACCCTGCTTGCATATTATACCTTTGATGACGCCGCCAACATCGGCGCCGATGCCTCCGCAAAGGGCAATAACCTGATCAAGGCCATCAACGAGGACGGCATTGAAGTGGTTGAAGGCCATCAGGGCAACGGCGTTTACTTCCACGGCACATCCGGCCTGCTGCCCTTTGACGATGCCAACAACGACATCATCGATGTGACCGGCAACTCTTCCATTACGATCTCCTTCTGGGCCAAGATCGATGCCGAGAACGCGGCTGAGTGCATGCGCGTGGTTGACCAGGGCATCAACGGCAGCACCGAGGGTCTTACAAACGTGCTGTATCGCAACCTTGGCGAAAACGGCGAAATTGCCAGCCTGACCTATGTGGCCGTCGTCGGCGGCAGCGACTGGTGGAGCTCTGCCACGACCATCTCCGAGGATCCTACCGGCTGGCATCATTACATGATGGTTTATGACAAGGATGCCTGCAGCCTGACCACCTATGTGGACGGCGTGAAGGGTGCCGAGGTTTATGCCGAGGACGAAACCACTTCTTCCGGCTTCACCTTCTGCGTGGGCGGCGACTGGGCACAGTGGGATTGGTTCAACGGCGGCGATCTGAGCGTCACCCAGCAGGGCTTTGTCGGCTGCATCGATGAGGTCAAGGTCATCTCCGGTGCCGTCCATGATGCGGCTGCCGTGGAAGCCATGAAGTAAGAAGGCGCTTTATAACCGAATATCATTGCCGCAAGGATGCGCGGCGATGCATATAAAAACAAAAAATGAGGAGGTACCCCAATGAAGAAAGTTTCCATCATCCTGTCCCTTGTCCTGATGCTGTGCCTGTGCCTGTCCGCAGCCGCATCCGAAGCGGCCCCCACCCTGATTGCCTACTACACCTTTGACGATGCTGCCAACATCGGCGCCGATGCATCGGGCAATGGCAACGACCTGATCAAGAAGATCAACGAGGAAGGCATCGAGGCCGTTGAAGGCCATGAAGGCGGCGCTGTTTACTTCCACGGCACATCCGGCCTGCTGCCCTTTGACGATGCCAACAACGACATCATCGATGTGACCGGCAACTCTTCCATTACGATCTCCTTCTGGGCCAAGATCGATGCCGAGAACGCGGCTGAGTGCATGCGCGTGGTTGACCAGGGCATCAACGGCAGCACCGAGGGTCTTACAAACGTGCTGTATCGCAACCTTGGCGAAAACGGCGAAATTGCCAGCCTGACCTATGTGGCCGTCGTCGGCGGCAGCGACTGGTGGAGCTCTGCCACGACCATCTCCGAGGATCCTACCGGCTGGCATCATTACATGATGGTTTATGACAAGGATGCCTGCAGCCTGACCACCTATGTGGACGGCGTGAAGGGTGCCGAGGTTTATGCCGAGGACGAAACCACTTCTTCCGGCTTCACCTTCTGCGTGGGCGGCGACTGGGCACAGTGGGATTGGTTCAACGGCGGCGATCTGAGCGTCACCCAGCAGGGCTTTGTCGGCTGCATCGATGAGGTCAAGGTCATCTCCGGCGCCGTCCATGATGCGGCTGCCGTGGAAGCGATGAAATAATGCCATAGCCCCCTGCGGGAGGGAACGGTATGCCCATTCCCTCCCCTTTTTTATGGAAAATAACGGATAATCTGACGCAAAAACAGGAAAATAAGGAGAAAATCCCGATGAAAAAACTGATGATCCCGCCGTTCCCGGCAGGGTTGACGGAGGCGGAAGACCGCGCGGCGCATCGTGCCCAGGGGGACGAACCCCATGATGCCGCCAAGGAAGGCGTCCGCCTGTCCTCCGATTGGAAGCTTTATGCGGACGGCATCGAAGTCCCCGTATATGCAGCCCCCGTAACGCGCGGCGGACCGCATTCCTTTGCGCGGCTCTGCTGGGAGGGGGATGAGGCGGTTGAACTTCTGGCGGTACGCTGCGAACCGGTTGAAAAGGCGGAGCTGCTGCCCACCTCCTACGGCCTGACGCCGCAGGTGCAGGGCAATGAGGTGCGCTTTACGATGTGCCGAAACGGCCATGTGACCATCCTGGCAAACGGGGATATCCTGCAGCCGCTGACGGTTTCGCTGGACCATCCGCGCGAGGAGAAAAAGCCCGAGGAAATCAAGGGCAGGTACTTCGGCCCCGGCCTGCATACCCTGGATACCTTTGATTTTGAGGACGGCGACACGCTGTATTTGGCCGCGGGCGCGATTGTCACCATGCAGCCGCACCCGGCAGATGAGCAGCCCGTCAACCTGTCCGACTGGGCGAAAAAGAAAAACTACCGTTCCGGCATCAGCGCAAAAGGCAAAAAGCATGTCTCCCTGGCGGGATTCGGCCTGATTGACTTTTCTCTGCTGGATTGGCACGAAAGAAAGCCCATTGTTTTCAGCAATTGCCAAGATGTGAAGGTGCAGGAC
>CAVFPH010000108.1:0-3714 GCA_963624325.1 bacterium | reverse complement strand
GTGACGGTTTTCCCCTGTTTCCGCGGGATTTGTGTCCCAAGTGTAAATCTGCCGCCCTGTGCCTTGCAATTTCGGCAGGGAGATGATAAGATGATTGCGGAAAATTGCCGATTAGGAGGTTTACTGATGAAGAAACTGCTTGCTTTGACACTGTGTCTGATGCTGGTCTGCGGCGCGGGAAGCGCGCTGGCAGCCGAATATACCAATGTTTTCACCAATTTTGATCTGCGCGATACCTGGGAGGAGGCCACCGAAATCACCTTCTCCGATGACGAGGTGACCATCAGCGGCAGCGGCGCGGCGGCGGACGGCACGGTGGTTACCATTACCGACGAGGGCAGCTACATCCTGCGGGGCAGCTGCAAAAACGGGCGGATCCTGGTGGACATTGACAAAACCGAAAAGGCACAATTGATCCTGGACGGTCTGACGATTACCTGCACCGATTCCGCGCCCCTCTACGTGCTGTCCGCCGACAAGGTATCCATTACCCTTGCTCCCGACACCGTAAACACCTTTGCCGACGGCAAGGCCTATACCGCGGAATTTGAGCAGCAGCCCAATGCCTGCATCTGCTCCCGCGATGATCTGACCATCAACGGCACGGGCACGCTGAATGTGCAGGGCAATTTTAACAACGGCATCGGCACCAAGAACGATCTGCGCATCGTCAGCGGCATTCTCAATGTCAATGCCGTCAAAAATGCCCTGAAGGGCAACGATTCGGTGGCCATCAAGGACGGCACGGTCACCCTGACCTCGGGCAAGGATGCCATCAAAACCGACAACGAGGATAAAGAAGGAAAAGGCTACGTGTACATTGAAGGCGGCGAAATCAGCATCACGGCCGGGGATGACGCCATCCAGGCCACGCAGGATATCACCGTGACGGGCGGCACGATCTCCGTTACCGCCACGGGCAAGGCCGTCAATTCCAAGGGCACGCAGGAGATTGCAAGCGGCGTCATCAACGGGCGCTGAGCCGATACCGAAAAAAAGCATGGGCAGCCGCATTTGACTGCCCATGCTTTTGATTTGTCGGATAATTACTTGATCACTTCGCCGTAGGTGTCGGGGCCTACGCAGGCGGCGTTGCTTTCGTCGGTGTCAATGTGCATGGCCAGCGCATAGCTGGGGCTGACGCGCACCACCACATCCCCGAAGGTCAGCGCACGGCCGTCGCTGTCGATCTTTACGGATACGATGTCCTTGTCCTTGCAGCCGAAAGCCTCGGCATCGGCGGGGGTCATGTGGATGTGACGCTTGGCGGCGATGACGCCCTTCTCCAGCTCCACTTCGCCCTTGGGGCCAACCAGCTTGCAGGCACCCGAGCCTTCCAGATCGCCGCTTTCGCGGATGGGCGCCTTGATGCCGATGCTGCGCGCGTCGGTCAGGCTGAGCTCAACCTGGGTTTCCTTGCGGCAGGGTCCCAGAATGCTGACGCCCGCCAGCGTCTTCTTGGGGCCTACAACGTCCACGCGCTCGGCGCAGGCAAACTGCCCGGGCTGGGACAGCATCTTTTTGACCGTCAGCTGATAGCCGGCGCCAAACAGGGTTTCAAGATCCTTTTCCGTTACATGCACGTGACGTGCAGAGGTTTCTACCAATACCTTGCCCATGATAATCGCACTCCTTTTTGATCCGTGGTCGGGTTTATTATAGCATGCATTGCTTTATTCTTCAAGCAAAAGCGCAGATTGTGCGCGGAATATAAATGTAAAAAGAAAGACAGTTTCCTTGACAAACGGCCCTGTTTGACGTACTATCCATGTGGCGCCTGCGCCGAAACTGACAAAGGATGGTCATTCTTCCCGATGAACGCAAAAAGATTGCTCTGCGCCCTTGTGTGCCTTCTGATGCTGGCGGGCTGCGCCGCGGCGGAGGAAACGCAGCAGACAGCCGATTTTTCCGAAAAATTTGCCGATAAATTCCTGGCCGAAGGCGAAAACACCGTCATCGGCACGGATGTATATCAAAGCCAAAACCTCTACATCAGCATTACCGGCTTCCGCCAAAATGATTCCGATGTATACGTGGCCGATATCTACGTGCGCTCCCTGGACTGCCTGCAGCGCGCCTTTGCCGGCGGCAAATGGAAGAGCGGCCAGGCAAAGGTCGGCACGATTGCCGAGGAGAACTACGCCGTCATGGCGCTCACCGGCGACAACAGCCAGAACTTCACGGCCGGCTGGGTGGTTGCCAACGGCAATATCCTGCGCAAAACCAAGAACAGCAAGCGTGATTTGTGCCTGATTTACCGCACGGGCGAGATGGTAACCCTTAAGGCCGCCCAGATTGACCACAAACAGATCACCGCCAATATGGATCAGCTGTGGCAGTCCTTCCTCTTCGGCCCCGTTCTGCTGGATGAAAACGGCAAGGCCATGACCAAGTTCAATACCGATGTCGGCCCTGCCAACCCGCGCTCTGTCATCGGCTACTATGAGCCGGGTCATTACTGCTTTGTGCAGATAGACGGCCGCAAAACCGAAAGCAAGCTGGAAAAGGGCAAAAAGAACAGCGGCATGACCATGAAGCAAACCTCCGCCCTCATGGAGCAGCTGGGCTGCGCGGCTGCCTATAACCTGGACGGCGGCCAGTCCTCCATGCTGTGGTACAACGGCGAAACGCTTTCGAACCCCTACAACGGCGGCCGCAAGGTGATGGACGCCATCATCATTGTGGACGGCGCGATTAACTGATTTTTCACGGTATCCATTCCGCGGGCCCGGGCAATATCGGGCCCGCTTTTCGTTTGCCTCAAAAAAATAGATATTTTAGGTATAGAATTTTATGAAAATGATTCGCTCATTTCGGTTGACAATGATATCAAAAAACGATAAACTCTATTTACGGATGAGAGTTTCAAGGGGGTGAAACGGATGAAAAACAGCCTGGTAGCCATTGGAAAAATGGCCGAAATGAACCGCGTTACCGTGGCAACGCTGCGCCTGTACGATCAGCTGGGGCTCCTTAAACCACGATATACCGATCCGAGCACGGGATATCGCTATTATGATATCGCGCAGAACGCACGGCTGGACATGATTGCCTATATGAAGGAGCTGGGCATGAGCCTGGGGGAAATCGGCGATGTGCTGCGCAAGGAGGATATTACGCTGATAGAAATCATCCTGGCGCAGAAAAACGAGCGATTGCATGAGCAATTGCGGGAGCTGCACAGCCAGCATGACGCGGTGGAGCGCGCCATTGCCTCCATCGAGCGCTACCGCAAATCCCCCACGCGCGGCACCATATCGCTGGAGTTTATCGACCGCCGCTATGTGTGGGGGCTGCCCTGCGCGGGCAATTTTTACGAGACGGACATCCGCGCCTACGAGCAGGAATTGACCAACCTGCGCAATGCCCTGCTGGCGCGCGGCTTTTCGCATGTGCATTCCTACAACATCGGCACCACCATTAAACAGGAGCATTTTGCGCGGGAGAAGTTTATCTCCGATGCCACCTTTGTGTTTGTGGATCATCGGGATAAGGAGCATTTTCCCGATGTCCGTGTGCTGGACAGCGGCATGTTTGCCTGCATTTACCTGGATTGCTATGATGACGAAATGCCCTGCGCCCGCCGTCTTTTGGCCCATTGCCGCGAGCAGGGCTGGCAGGTATGCGGGGATTATATCTGCGAGGTGCTGACCGAGTTCAACGTTTTTGACGGCGATCAGCGCAGCATGTTCCTGCGGCTGCAGGTGCCGGTCA
>CAVFPH010000107.1:0-3737 GCA_963624325.1 bacterium | reverse complement strand
AGCGCAAGCCCCGCGATATCCGCCAGAACCCATCCGATGGGGATGGACAGCCAGATGGCCGTCACGCCAAGGGCGCTGTGGGGTGCCAGGGCATAGGACAGCGCCACGCGCGTGCCCAGGGAGATGACAGTAAGCAGCAGGGAAATGCGCGGCTTGCAGATGCCGCGAAAATAGCCGTACCACAAAAACAGGATGCCGATGCCTACGTACATGGCGCCCTCGATATGCAAATAGCGCACACCTTCCGCCAATATTTCCGTCTGCGCGGCATCAATAAACAGCAGCATTAAACTGCGTGCGGCGGCAAACACCAGCACCGAGGCCAGAGCGCAAAATCCCGCCGCGCCGATGAGTGCAATCCGCGTGCCCCTCCGCACGCGGTCTTTTTTTCCAGCTCCAAAGTTTTGGGATACAAACAGGGAATAGGCATTGGCAAATTCCTGCGCGGGCATGTAGGCAATGGTATCAATCTTGACCGCCGCGGCGAAGGAAGCCATGACCGACGCGCCGAAGCTGTTTACCAGCCCCTGAATCATCAGGATGCCGAAGTTCATTACCGACTGCTGAACGCCTGTGGCCACGTCCCCTGCGATGATCTCCCGCAGGCGGCCGCCGATCGGATGCTTTTTCCCGCGTTTGCGCAGGATCGGCATCTTCATCAGCGCATAGAGCGCAATGCCGATGCCTGCCGCTGCCTGGGCGATCACCGTGGCCCATGCCGCCCCGCTGACGCCCATGTTCAAATCCTTTACAAACCAGATGTCCAGCACAATGTTGATCACCGTTGACAAGGCCAGAAATGCCAGCGGCACCGTGGAATTGCCCATGGCGCGGATCAGATAGGCAAAGAAATTGTAAAGCGATATGAAAATCAGCCCGCCAAACACAATCGTGACGTACTCCCGCGTCATGTCCAGCAGCTCCTGCGGGGTTTGCAGCAGGCGAAGGATCAGCTCCTTTGCGGGGTATACAACCAGGCTCAGCCCAACCGCCGCGCACATGATAAAGCCAAAGGACAATGTGATATCCTGCCCAAGGCGATCCTCATCCCCCGCGCCGAAATCGGCGGAGAAAAAGGCACCGCTGCCCATGCACAGCCCGATAATCAGGGAGGTCAGGAAGGTCATGAGCGTGTAGACCGAGCCGACCGCGCCCAGCGCGTCCGCCCCGATGCACCTGCCCACCACCAGGGTGTCCGTCAGGTTATAGGCCTGCTGCAGCAGGTTTCCGCCGATCATAGGCAGGGAAAACCACAGCAGCCGCCTTAAAATAGAGCCTTCCGTCAGCTTTACCTCGTTCATGCACACGCCTCCCGCACTGTTTTATCACAAATTGCGTGCCTATGCAAGCATCCGTTCCGGCACTCTGCGGTTTTGACAGGATGCGTATTTTAGCGTATAATATAGGTGAAAATATGCTTTTTACAGGAAGGATCACGTATATGTATCAGCAAAAGGATTATGATGAAAACCGGCAGCAGCTGCGTGGGCGGTCGCTGGCCATCGGCATTCCCATGGCGGTGCTCTTTGTGCTGGCAGTGTTTGCCTTTGCTCTGCGCTGGCCGCAGATCATCACCATGGCGCTGTGCTTTTTTGTGTGCGCCATCGGCATTTTCGGCTATACCATGCTGATTTCCCCCGTCCGCGCCTACGGCGAGCACATTGATCATGCCCTGCACGGCCGCACCCGGCAGGCAGCGGGCGTGTTTGTCTCCATGGAGGAAAATCCGGTATCCCGCGACCATCTGGAGTTTTTCCCCTTCACCATCAACGTGGGGGAGCAGGGCCGAACCGAGGATGACCGCCTGTTCTATATGGATGCCAACCTGCCTCGGCCCGACTGGCAGGAGGGCGATGTGCTTACCATTACTTCCTATGATAACCGCGTTACCGCCTGGCAGCGCGACGGCAAAAAATAAACAACGGGATGGTGATTCCGCATGGAATCGGTGCTGGTGTGCGTAACGGTCAAAAAGGAATGCGAGCGGCTGATCCTGGCCGGACGCCGTTTTGCCGAGGCAGAGTGCCTGCCGCTGCACGTTCTGCACGTTGTGGAGGAAAAAAATCAGGCCGGCTTTGACGCCGCCGCGCAGGAGGTGCTCAATCACCTCTACGCCCTCTCCCGCGATGCAGGGGCGGAAATGACCGTTCTGCGCGCGCAGGATGTCAACGCCGCCATTGCGGATTACGCCCAAAAGATCGGCGCGGTCTGCGTGATTGTGGGCAGCGACAGCCGCGGCGAATGGGCTGTGGCCGAGGATCTGCGCGAGCAGCTGGACAACAGCATCACCGTGATGCGAGCGTAAGCGCAGGGCAATCAAACATAAGGGATGGGGCTGCATCAAATGGTCGGCGAAACCCGATATGATGATAGAAGGCAGAATCCCTTGTGCAAAGTAATTTGTGATAATAAACGCGCTCATGCCGGAGTTGTTCTTCCGGGCATGAGCGCGTTTTTGTGTCTGCAAAGCTTCTCCCCCTCGCCCTCCGCGCCGAACAGTGCGCAGATCGGCCGGCCCAGGCAAACCGCAAGCAGGGTGCACAGCGTACTGCCTGCCAGAGAGATCAGCTTGCCGCGGCGAAGATAATACTTCAAATTCTGATGTGATCTTCTAATGCGGCGCTTTTATGCCGACGTAGATCACATTGCCTTGTCGCCACACGATTCTTTTTGCAAGGCCGGATTCCCGGCGAAGGTACGGGTCGTATTCAGAACAAGCGCCTGCCCTTCTTTTGTCATACTTCTGTATAAACTTAGGATATTTATTCCAAACATGAAAACTGTATTAGTTCAGCTTTTGCTTCAGCGCCAATCCAATCAGCCGATCCGCCTGGTCGGCCATAAACAGCGGAATGTTGAGTACATCATCATCCAGCTTTAAATTGTCCAGCGAGAAGCGAATGCGCAGCTTTACCTGATTCGGGAACAACTCCTTAAACTTTTTCATGCTCTTGCTTGTTGTGTTAGCCTCGGCCTTTACTTCAATCGGGAAGATGTCATTTTCGCGCTGCAGCAGAAAATCCACTTTATACGGCGGATTAGTCTGCGTCCAGTAGCGAGGAACAACTTCAAATTGCGTAATTAAGGATTGCAGAACATAATTTTCGGTCAATGCTCCCTTAAACTCCGTAAACAAGCGGTTGCCCTCGCTGAAAGCAGTAGGGGCTAACTGCGCTAACCGCCGCAGCAAGCCGACATCTACCAGGTAGATTTTGAAAGCAGTCAAAGCATCATACGCCGACATGGGCAAACCCGGCGCAGTGCTGCGATAAATTTTATGAACCAGCCGGGCATCAACCAGCCACTGCAGAGCGTCTTCATATTCGCGGGCACGGGCGCCTTCTTTTACAACCTTATAGATGAATTTCTTGTTTTCCCGCGCAAGCTGCGAGGGAACAGACTTCCAAACCATCGAAATCTTTGGAACCTCTGTAATGGTCGGATGCTTTGCAAAGTCACGCTCGTAGGCGTCGAGAATGTTAAACAAGGCCTCCTGCATGGCTGAAACATCGCGTGCTTCTGTCCACATCCGCACGGATTCAGGCATGCCGCCGGTGATATAGTACATTTTCAGCTTTTCGTACAAAGGATTGAAGAAAGCATCCGGAATCGGCTCAAGCGTATCCACGCTTGCCGTGTATGCAGCAAGGTTTTCATCTCCATTGGCAAGCAGAAATTCCGTAAAAGTCATCGGATCAATCTGCATGAAACTGACTTTGCCGACCGGGAAGGAGGCC
>CAVFPH010000106.1:0-3766 GCA_963624325.1 bacterium | reverse complement strand
GACGACACTGTTCAGTTAACGGCGGCAAAGGTGTTCAATTCCAGCGACGTATGCAATAAGCCAATATTTCCACATTTTACGAGCTTTCGTGGTGCATAATTTCTCTATCTGCTATCTGCGATGGTGCACCGAAGAGATTATGCCCGTTTCGCCATATGAACAGGCCTATAACGCAAAAAACCGATCACCCGCATAAAAGCAAGTGATCGGTTATGTTTGGCTATTCTATTTCCGATGATTGTGCGTCTCGATGGTTATACATCAAATTTTGAGCGGCTCAAGCCCGTGACATGTCAAGTAGTCATTCGCGGCCTGCACACCATCATTGCTCTGAACACGCAGAATATGCAGCAGCGCACGATGGCGTCTGTCATCCTCATCAAGCTGGAACTTCGCGCGTTTGAATACCATCTGACTGATCCAGTCCGGCAGCTTGAAGAACAGGCACAGCAGCGTCAGGAAGTCTTCGTTTCGATACTTTTTCGGATCATCTATCCAACGCATGAAGGTACTGTCATCCATATTCAGGTATTCTGCCAGTGCTGCATCGGTTAGCTTGGCCTTTTTCTTGAGCATCTTAATCGCATCCCTGAAGTTAACGGGGAAACGATCAATATAGATTTCCTTTGCATCCAGCTCATCCACCTGCTCCCGGTTGATGATATCGCTGAGATAAAATTCTGTCTGTTTTATATAATCGGCATCATAGTACATTCTGCCATAGACATAGTTGCTGACATCCCGCTGAACGTAGAGGCGGGTAAAGCGAAGGCAGCAGTCATCAACTTGCCGGCGTGCTTCTGCCGTCAGGTACAATTTGCCGTCCCTGAGAACTACATACCGCGGGTCGTTCTTGGCGACATGCCCATTCGCGTAGACATATTTTCCGCTCGTAAACAGCTGATCCAGATCGACGTTCTTCTTTCGGAGCAGTTTTACCGTCCGGAGCTCAACATTAAAGGTTACGCTATCATCTTTCCAGGACTCCCTTCGGAAGCCGTAAGGCTCTATTCTCTCCCTGCCGGCACGATTCAGACAGCCCCTTGCTTCGACATGGCCAAGCTGGATCATTCTTGTTTTGATGTGAGAATCCGGGATGCCGAGGATGCTGTTCATTGCCTTTCCGGCAATTTCGTACTTTTCGCCTTCATTCTGATAGCCCTGTGCGCGGCGGCATTCCTCCACGATCATTTTTTTGGTGTGCGTGCTTGGCATCATGAGACCGTAAGCACCGCGATTGGCCTGATTTTCCATGAAATAAACGGCGTTCTTTACAACCTCACCCTTTTTTACGACAATCTTCTTCACCGGTATGCGGCGCGTATCGTTGCTGGCCAGTTCCTGAAGCCGGAAAAAAAGATAATGGTTCTCATAGTGGTAGCATTCATGAAAAATATTATATGCGGAGTAGTCACGCTTTATGCAGTTTGTATTCACGACGATCGTGTTTGCGGGAATAATAACGCTCTGCGATTTGGGTGCCTTGATATGCTTCGTGCCGCTCTCGTCGATATCTATATATCCGTTTTCGCCAGGGCCGGTGTATCTGTCTTCTGCATACCGGTCTTCATCGCTCTCTCTGTCATCAACGATTTTTACATAGCGGTCTTCGCCTACTTCAAGGGTATCCTCTATCAGAAAGAGAATGCTGTTTGCCATGTGCTTGTGATCGTATACCGGACGGTATTGAATGGACAGACCCATTCTGCTTGCAAGCTCTGCAGCATCCCTATAATCCGGATCATCCAGTGCTTCCGGAATGTACTTTTTCCACATTTCCTCCGCAACCCGGTCTACATGCTGATTTGTGGTGTAGGGAACAAGATACCTGTCCAACAGCTCTAGCCCCTCTGATGCCATATCCAGATCGGCTGTCAGGTCTTCCATGGTAACAACCAGCTTATTCTCAAAGCTGCACCAGCAAAGCAAGTGCCCGTTCCAATCTATAGGGCCGGTTGCGGTAGTCAGTTTAAGATTCACATCAACAACGGCATAGAAGTTTTCCCGGTTGATGCGCCAATACGAAACGTTCTTGAAATTGCATACGTTCGCCCGGATGCGGTCGTTCAGAACCTTTCGTCCAACGAGGCAGGACAGGGTACCGTTGTACAGCAATCGATTCAGGTAAGTGTACATATGGAGGCGATAACGGTCAAAGAGAACCTTCGTCATGGAATTCAGTATCGGGATCAAGACTTCGTGCTTTTCATCGCTTAACGCATCATGCTCTTCGACATGTGGAATCCTGCTGCATGAGGTTTCTTGCTCCTTGGTATATGGTTTCTCAGTGCTCGGCACCGTATCAGTGGAGCAGTCCTCGTTCATGGGGCGGGTAAGGGTAATTCGTACTGACTTGTTAGGGCGGGCTGGCTTGGCCGCTGCGGCTGGCTTGGTATCTGCTGTTTCATTGATTTCTGCCACTGTTTTGTTTCCTGCCATTGACTTGCTATCCACCGCTGGTTTCGTATCTGCCACTGCTTTGCTGTCTGCCATGAGCTTGTTATCTAACAACGTTCTTTTCTCCTCCCGTTCATCTTACGCTTTTTGCTGCACTTTGGTAGAGCAGTTCTGATTTCTTCATTGGCTTGATCTTCTGTTACTGCTACACGATAGCCTTCTTTCGCCTTAATAACTGGCGCCACCTTCGTTGGAATGTTTCCTGTTGCGGCAGAGGTGCTTTTTCACAGAGGGGAGACTCGTTTGTTATTATATGCCATTGATAATGGCGTGTCAATACCGAACGCCTGTTCAATTAAGCCATTCAGATCGCATGCGTTTATTGGCTAAAATATCGTTATTTGCCTATGCTTTCATCTTGACAATGCCATTCTGCATGGCTTATAATGTTATTGATAATTCGTATTTTCTTTGTTGGCACAAGGAGGACACCCCCATGAAGAAAACAGGGTATGCAACCATTGCCGGGCTCGAAAAGCTGACCCCGGATGAGATAAAAGCAAGGAATCTTGAAACCTACGGATCCAGAATCCGTTGTTTTCGCAGCAGAGCCGGTATGACGGCTGAAGAGCTCGCAGCAGCGCTTCAAATATCCGCAAGCTCTGTGCGCAATTGGGAGTGCGGATTAACGCGCCCGGACCCGGAGTTTATATATCGTATGTTCTCTATCCTGAATGTCGAGCCAAACGAGTTCTTTGGAATAAAGGGCATCGGTACACTTCTGACTGACAAAGAGCAGACGCTGATAAATAATTACAGAGCACTGGATGACGCCGGCAGGGAAACTATGGAGACGTTCGCAGATGCCATGGCCGAGAAAGCCTATATCCGCAAATTAAGGGATGAGGATCGGCGCATGTCCGTGGTTCATGACAGAATGCGCTTGTTTGCCGCAGGAGACCACAGCAATGAGTGGGAGGACTACCCTGATACTGCCGATGTTGTCCTGTACAAGAGCACCGCTGTCTCCCGAGCGGACGAAATCATCACTGTTTCCGGGGCCAGCATGGAGCCGCAATTTTACAGCGGGGACAAGGTACTGATTGAATACTGCACGGATATCCGCAATGGTGATATCGGTTGCTTCTATGTTCCCGGCATCGGCGGAGTGATCAAGCAAAAAGCCTACGATCGGCTGCATTCATTGAATCCGGAGTACGATGATATCATCGTGCATGAAGACGGCGCGATGGTAATCGGCCGTGTGCTTGGCGTTATCACGAAGGATATGATTCCGACACCCGAAGAAAAGGCATTGTATGTGGAAGCTGCCGATGAAAAAGAAAAGCATCCGGAATGGTTTGAGTGA
>CAVFPH010000105.1:0-3767 GCA_963624325.1 bacterium | reverse complement strand
GCGGTAGTAGCTCAGTTGGTAGAGCGCAACCTTGCCAAGGTTGAGGTCGCGAGTCCGAGCCTCGTCTACCGCTCCATTTTTTTCGGCGCCGTAGCCAAGCGGTAAGGCGAAGGTCTGCAAAACCTTTATGCTCCGGTCCGAATCCGGACGGCGCCTCCACTGTCTGCCTGAAGATTCTTCAGGCAGATTTTTATTATTCTTTTTTGTCCGCGCCCTTGCAGCTCAGGCACTGCCCCAGCAGCACACGGGTTTCTTCGCCGCGGCGTGTCGCTTCAAAATAGCGCTCATCTATATTGCCCTGTCCCTTCTGCAGCAGCAAAACAACCGTAGAGCCGCCATAAAAGAAGCAGCCCTTTTCCGCGCCGCGTGCAAAAGCGCAGACGCCGTCATGGTTGCAGATCCGCCCGACCAGCAGGGCCCCTACTTCTATTTGCGCCACCGTGCCGAAATGGCAGGTATCCATGAACGTGTACTCTCGGCAGTTTTGGATAAATACATTTGTATGTTCCAGCGCAATCGGGCGAACCGTGTGTAGTTTTCCCGCAATAAAATGATTTTCGTCCTTATATCCGTCATCCATATAGTGATAGCGATGGTAATCATCCACACACAGACGAAATACCAGGCAGCTGCCGCCGGCAAACATCGCCGCACGCCGATCCCCGCCCAGCAATGCGGGTACATCATAGCGGCTGTCTTTTATGTTAAACTCGCCTGTTTCATCCAGATGATATGCGCTCAGCCGTCCGTCACAGGGCGCAAAAAGGCAGGCAGGATCTGTCGGCAGCGGACGCAGTTCCGGCCGAATACGGCGCGTAAAAAAGGCATTGAAGCTTTGGTAGTCCTCCTGCAGATAATCCGACATGCTGATGCCGTTTTTGCGGATGAAAGGCTTGATCAGCACGCAGGACACGCGTTTTTCCAGCAGCCATCCCGCAAAACGCGAAAAAGGCCGCGATATCAGCGGCCGAAGCAGCAGTCTTCCCGGCGCTGTTTCGTACAGAAAGCGCAGCGCGCGCCCATCACGATCAGTGGAAGACATTGACCTTTAGCAGCAGGATCAGCAGGAATTCAATCCCGCCGATGCCCACAAGGATCAGTATTGTGCGCAGGGTCGGCTTGTGCATGCGGAATTTGCACACGAATGCCAACGATGTCAGCAGCATGACGGCATAATAGCCGATTGAGATATCCACGCAGATCAGGTAGCGAAGCAGCAGAAAAGTGGGAAAAATCAGGGCAGCACTGGTAACCGGCAGCCCGTAATACACCTTTTGCATTTTTTCGCCCGCCGCGCATCCCGCCTCTGCCTGCACATTGAAAAATGCAAGGCGGATAAGCGCTGCCAGCACATACAGCACGAATATGCCGACTATCACCGCATAGGGAATCTGCGCTGCAAGGCAGGGTTCCTGCGGCGGATCAAACGTTGACGAGGCCTTGTACAGCGCGGCGCCGATGCATGCAGGAAGGACGCCGAAGGCCACAAGATCGCTCAGGGAGTCAATTTGAATACCGTACTGTTTCTCCTGCTCGCTTCGGTCTGTCTTGGTGCGGGCCACCATGCCGTCAAAGGCATCGCACAGCCCGCTGACCAGCAGGAAAATTGCCCCGATGTAGGGATGCCCGTGTCCGGCCAGGGATACAAAAATCCCGATTACAGCCGATATCAGCGAGCCATAAGTCAGCCAGACGGTATAATTATAGAAACCCAGCATGCCCCTCACCGTTCCTTGCGTCGTTTTTGTTTTGCAGCATAAATCAGCAGCATCACCCCGCACAGGATAACACAGCTGTAAAAAGAGATTGCGCGGGAAAGCAGTTCCAATTGCACCGGAGACTGTGCAAGCGATTTGTATCCGTCCAGGAACAGATAATCCGCCACGCCAACCGCGCCGGGCAGCGGAATCGCGTTGGAGCCGAGGATAACCACTGTCTGTGCGGCAAAGGCCTCTCCGGCCCTTGCTAATTCTCCGCCTGTTGCCAGATACACGCATACCGGCGCCATCGCAATGGAAAGACGCTGAAACAGATTCATCGCAAACGCCAGCAACATGTATTTCCACTGTCTGTGCAGCACCCCGGCGCATTGCTGGTAATCCGCACGCAGCTTCGCATATTTTTGCTTTCGGCTTTCGATATCGCGTATCAGCCGCAGCCTATGCCCGATCTTCAGCAGCCAGTCTGCGATCTTCAAAAACATGCGTTCCCGATAGATCAGCAGCAGAAGACCGATCAAAAGCGCTGCCTGTGTGCCGATGCCAACCCAAATCAGCACCCTGGAAGCCGTGCCGAAAAGCTTAAGCAGGCACGGATGGATCAAAATCCCGACCGCGGCCATCAGCAGAATGGAAAGGATATACATGACCAGGTTGATCAGCAGCGTAACCGCCGCAGATGCCGCCGGTATGCCATCGCGCATCATCAGCACCGCGCTGGCAGGCTGCCCGCCCGTGGCCGACGGCGTTATGGCCGAAAAGTAGATATCCGCCGCCGAGTACATGATTCCCTGTCCGAAACGTCTTTGGAAACCAAGCGCACGGCATATTGTCAGCAGTGCCAACCCCTCCAGCAGGATAAACGCAATCGTGCACAGGGCAGCGGCGATCAGGCCGATCGGATTGGCTGCATGCACGTAAGCCCAAAATCCTTCCCGGGTAAAGCCGGTGGTCTGTGAGCAGACGGTATATACCGTCAGCCCGATCAGCATCAAAAACACCGCGGTGTACAGCCATTGTTTACGCTTCATGCAAAGCCTCCCAGCGCTTGGCATACCGCTCTCCAAGGTGCAGCTTGCGGGAAATCCACAGCCCAATTTCCCCCACTAAGATCCCCGCCGGAACGTCCACCAGCAGATGCTGGTGCACGAAAAGCGTGGATGCATAAATGATCAGGGACAAGGCAACAGCTGCGATTTTGATCCATCTGGGGACGCGGCTGCACTTTGCCAGCCCGCGCCAGCACAGATGGCTTTCCATGCAGTGGATGGATGGAAACAGGTTGTTGGGCACATCGCTGAAGTAAATGAAGCGAACCATCCAGGAGAAAATATCGTTTCCAGTCACCTCGGGCCGTTCCATGCTTGTCGGCAGCAGCAGGAAAAAGGCCAGGCAGATTACTTTTGCAATCATTTCGCCAAAGAGGATGCCGCACATGCGGGGGCTCTCCGACCCGATGGTCACATAGCTGAGCCACCAATACACAAACGAAAGTACATAAAACACAATAAACGGCGGAATCAGCGGGATGCAGTGGTCAATCGGCAGCGACAGATCATAGGATGCCATGTTCAGGTTGAACAGCCGGCTGCCATAATAAACCAGCATATTCATTGCCAGGCATCCCAATGCAGGCATCAAGGCATACTTTGGAATGTGCCGCTTCCCCCTGTTGATTTTCCTCATCCGCAGGCTCCGTTTCTGAATGGCCGCGCCGCATGCGCTCGACAATCCGAAAGGCAAGGTGCTTGCAAAATGCAGCATATACCTCACGGTGCCGGCAAGCCATGCGGCGATGCTCTGACATTGGCAGGTTGCCCTGCCGTGTTATCATACCACATTGCCGCAAGCAGTGCAAGGTGCACGCCTTCCATTGTCTCCGCTGTCCGATGCATTTTTTGAAAAATTTTTGAAAAAGTGCTTGCATTTTATCTGCGGCTGCGTTATAATATACAAGCTGTCAGAGAGAGACAGCCCACCGGCAGATGCGCCCCTAGCTCAGCTGGATAGAGTGTTTGACTACGAATCAAAAGGTCGTGGGTTCGAATC
>CAVFPH010000104.1:0-3771 GCA_963624325.1 bacterium | reverse complement strand
TCAGCTGGATAGAGTGTTTGACTACGAATCAAAAGGTCGTGGGTTCGAATCCCGCGGGGCGCGCCAAAGAAAAAGCCACCTTGAAGAAGGTGGTTTTTTCTTGTATTTAAGCACAAAATTCCGCCTTTTTCGGGCGATTTCTGCGGAGAATGTTCTCGCCGCAAAGCATTCGTTTCGCGTTGTTTCATGCATCGCAGTGATGCCGCAAAAAGGAAAAGCCCCGCCGAAGCGGGGCGATGGTTGACTTTCGCTTCAGCAGAGCCTGTTCAAAGTTTTTTGTGAATCGATGTGCAGAGTGTGATAGTCTCACATTCTCAGCAATGAAGTCATGCCGGCAGGTATCATCCTTGTACCCTGCTTAGGAATGATACGGCGCAGGCTGCGATTTCATCACAGGCTTTGTGGGCGGTACAGGCATGCGGGGCGTGATCCAGCCACAGCATTTCCTTATGCTTTGATCCCGCATGGGTCAGGATGATATCGGCGCTGTCACGGCTGATTGTATGATCTGTTCGGCTTTGAACCACCAGCAGCGGGCAGGTGATGGCAGGCAGGCTTTTTTTCGCCATGCCCATCAGATGGTGCAGATCCACCACGCTGCGTGTGGGAAAGCCGGGATAGCCGACTTTGTAATCGCGCATAGGGTCGTCCTGCTTTGCCTCGCTGTCCTTTTTCCAGTACATTGTCGGGACAAACAGGGCTGCTGCACCGGCCGCCCAGGTAAATGGCATTTGTGCCTTCATGGGAGCAGAAACGGAAATGCAGGCGGTTACATCGTTTTGTGCGGCAGCAATCAGGGACAGATCTCCGCCCATGGACAGCCCGCAAAGGGTTACATAGTGGTACCTTTTTTTGAGGTCGTGCACGGCATCTGTCTCGGCCTTCAGGTAGTCCTGCCAGGTTGCCTTGCGCATATCTTCCATACGCGTGCCGTGTCCGGGCAGGCAGATGCCTTGCACCGTAAAACCCGCATCCCGCAGATGTTCTCCCAGATAACGCATGGTAGCGGGGCTTCCGGTAAAGCCGTGCGTAAGCAGAACGGCATGTTCGCCGCCCTCAAAAAAGAAAGGCTTGGCATATTCGTGCATATATTCCATTTGATGTCCCCCGGTATACGGAACAAAGGCCGCCCATAGCGGACGGCCTTTGCTAAGTCACATTTTATTCCTGATCGGGTTCCTCATTGTCTTCGCCGTCAATGGGGAAAAGAGGTTTGCCGCAGGCAGGGCAAAGATTTTCTTCTTCAAGGTCGAAACCGTCGATTTCGAAGGTGACTTCATTTCCGCAGTGCGGGCAGGTATACTCTACCACCTGATCGTCGTCATCCGCTTCTTCGCCGTCTTCTTCGTCCTCGTCATCATCGCCGCCGCAGCCGCAGCAGCCGCTGCAGCCCGCGTCTTCATCTTCGTCATCGTAAAGATACTCTTCCATGTCGGCCAGATCGTCATCGATGCTTTCCACATACTCATCCAGCTCGTCATGATCCTTACGCAGGGCAGTGATCTCTTCTGCCATATCCTGCATAGCATCCAGCATCTTAAGCAGAAGCTTGCCTTCCTTCGTCTCATCGGACAGCTTCATGCCCTCTGCCAAACCCTTCAGGTAGGCAACGCGGTCATTGATATTGTTCATTCTGCTCTCCTTTATTATGCTCTGGACAGGTATTCGCCGCTGCGGGTGTCAATCTTGATCTTGTCGCCGATGTTGATGAACAGCGGCACCTGCAGCTCATAGCCGGTCTCAACGGTAGCGGGCTTGAAATTGTTGGTAGCAGTATCGCCCTTGAAGCCGGGCTCGGTCTTGGTGATCTCCAGCTCCACAAAGTTGGGGGCCTCAACAGAGAAGGCATTGCCCTTGAAGTAGCGGATGGTCACATTGGTGTTTTCCTTCACAAACTGGATGGCATCCTCCACCTGGCTGTGGTTAAGGGGCATCTGCTCGTAGGTTTCGGGATCCATGAAGTAGTACAGTTCGCCGTCGTTGTAGAGATACTCCATCTCCTTGGTCTCGATGACGGCCTTGGGCATCTTATCGGTGGGGTTGAAGGAGCGCTCTACCACGGCACCGGTCATGATGTTCTTGATCTTGGTGCGGACAAAGGCAGCGCCCTTGCCGGGCTTTACATGCTGAAAGTCCACGATCGTCCATACGCCGCCATCCCACTCAACCGTAATGCCCTTTTTGAAATCGCCAGCAGTAATCATTGTTTCATTCCTCCGTTGTTCATGTTGTATGTATTTGCAAAAGGACAGCGCTTACAGGATGCGCAGCTCCTTGGATGCACCGCACAGGGGACGGCCGCCGGTTTCGGTAACGGCGCAGGTGTTTTCAATGCGTACGCCGCCCAGACCGGGCACATAGATGCCGGGTTCCACGGTGATGATATGGCCGGGGACCAGCAGTTTATCACAGCGGGCGGAAACCCGCGGCTCTTCGTGGATATCAATACCCACACCATGGCCGGTGCTGTGGCCGAAGCACTCACCATACCCTTCTTCGGCAATGATATTGCGTGCAACTGCGTCGATATCGCAGCACTTCATACCCGGGGCAATGGCTGCCTGAGCGGCCTCCTGGGCGTGCAGGACAATATCGTATATCTTGCGCATTTTATCGGAAGGCTTGCCCACCGACACGGTGCGCGTCATGTCTGCGCAGTAGCCGTCCACCTTGGCACCGTAGTCCATTGTTACCATATCGCCGGCTTCGATGACGCGGTCACCCGGCACAGCATGCGGCAAAGAGCCGTTTTCTCCCGCAGCCACGATGGTGGAGAAAGCCATTCCCTGTGCGCCCAGCGACAGCATTTTGTAATCCAGTGCCAGCTGCACTTCACGCTCCGTGCGTCCGGGGGCGATGAAGCCGCAGATATATTCGAACGCCTGGCAGGTAATATCGCAGGCACGCTCGATACGGCTCATTTCGTCGTCGTCTTTGATCTCGCGCAGCGCCTCAACCTTGTAGTCCAGCGGTTCAAAGGAGATGCCGGGCATCGCCGCTTCGATCTCCTTCATCTGGCGCACGGTGATGATGTTGTCCTCAATGGCCAGGCGGCTGATCCCCGCCTCGCGCAGCAGCTGAGCTGCCAGCTGCACATGGCTGACGCCCGCGCGAATGGCGTGTACCGTAAAGCCGGGGCATTGCTTTTGAGCAGCCTCTACATAGCGGAAATCCGTAATCACGGCGCGGATGCCGGGGCCTACCAGCAACAGGCCTTCCCCCGTATACGCGCTCAGGTAGAAGATATTGGATGCATTATGCAGCAGCGCAGCCGTACCCTGCGGCAATGCTGCCAGCAACTTATCTGTGCGTTCCATGCATGTCCCCCATTATCATTTGGCAAATTTAAAATATGCCACATGCGATTTTACCACAGACAATCTCAGAAATAAAGGGGGAATTTGCAGGTTTTTGGCAATTTCAGAAATTTCTTCTTATCATCCGCCGCAAATGCGGATTTTTTGATGCGTTTTTGTAGCCACCCGGCCCGCAGCATGCTATAATAGGCTGAAATTTCACTTCGGAGGTAGCCTGCCATGCCGCTGATTGCCCTCACTCCATCCTGGAACAGCCAGGCAAAGCAACTTTGTCTGGGAAATGACTATATCGATGCCGTTCAGCGTGCGGGCGGCGCACCGGTGCTGCTTTCCATGACGGACAGCGAGGCAATAGCGGATGAAATGCTCTCCCGCGTGGATGGTGTTCTGTTCACGGGCGGCGGGGACGTCAATCCTGCCTGCTATGGGGAGGAAATCCTACCCTGCTGCGGGG
>CAVFPH010000103.1:0-4043 GCA_963624325.1 bacterium | reverse complement strand
CCATTGACCATGTGTTCAACAATCGTGCCGCCGTCCTTTCCGATAACGTGCGGGGCATGGAGGAGCTTGTCCGCCATGTTTATGATCTGGGGCACCGCCGCATTGCATTCATCCATGGTGAGCGCACAGCCGTTACCGAAAACCGTCTGACGGGCTTCTATCGCGCCTGCGACGCATTAAATCTGGAAATCCCCGAAGAATGCGTTCGTGCCGGTGTTTACCACGATCCTGACCGCTGTGCTGAAATCACATCCGAGCTGCTCCGTCTGCCCACCCCGCCCACCTGCATCCTGATGCCCGATGATTTTTCAAGTCTCGGCGGCATCAACGCCATCCGCCATCTCGGATTGCGGATTCCGGAGGATGTCAGCCTGGCCGGCTATGATGGCATCCAGCTTGCAAGCGTCATGAGCCCCGCCCTTACAACCTACCGTCAGGATACCGCCGCCCTCGGAAAAACCGCCGCTGCCAAGCTGATTGAGCTGATTGAAAAGCCGCGTACCGCCTTAACCGACCGCATATTGATTCCCGGCTGCCTGGTGGCAGGCAATTCGGTAAAAGTGATCGGGGATTCTTAAATTCGGTGCTGTCTGCGCAATGCAGAACACATAGATCGTACCAATAAAAAGAGGAGGAACTCACAATGAAAAAAGCGCTGGCTCTGTTACTCGCCGTCCTGATGCTTGCATCTACTTTCGTAGGCTGCACTGCTCTGGCCGAAAATGAAGAAGGCAAAGTCTTCAACATCTACGCATGGAATGAGGAATTCAAGGGATTCTTCGAAAAGTACTACACCGTTCCCGAAGGCGTTACCGTTAACTGGATCATCACCCCGAGCAACGACGGTGCTTATCAGGACAAGCTGGACGAGGCCCTTTTGAACCAGGAAAATGCCGCTGCCGACGAAAAGGTTGACCTGTTCCTGGCTGAGGCCGACTACATCCAGAAGTACACCGATTCCTTCGCCACGCAGGATGTTCAGGCTCTGGGCGTTACCGACTTCTCCAATGCCTATGAATACACGGTCCAGACCGCTTCCGATGCCTCCGGCGTCGTCAAGGGCGTTTCCTTCCAGTGCTGCCCCGCCGCGCTGATCTATCGCCGCTCCATCGCCAAGGATGTGCTGGGCACCGATGATCCCGCCGAAGTACAGGAACTGCTCAACAGCTGGGAGAAGTTCAACGCCGTTGCCGCTCAGGCTGCGGAAAAGGGCTACCTCATGACCGCTTCCGAAGTAGCTACCTATCGCGTATTCTCCAACAACGTGTCTTCTCCCTGGGTGGATGAAAACAACAACCTGCAGATCGATGCCGCCATCGAAACCTGGATGAAGCAGGCCAAGGAATTCTCCGACAAGGGCTACACCCTGGACTGCGATATCTGGTCTGACGAGTGCACCGCTCAGATGTTCGCCACCGGCAAGGCCATGTGCTACTTTGGACCTGCCTGGTACTTCAACTTCTCCATGGGCAATGCGCAGGATGCCGAAAAGGGCTGCTACGGCGACTGGGCCATCTGCGAAGGACCGCAGGCTCACTTCTGGGGCGGCACCTGGCTGCTGGCGCCTACCGGCACGGATAACCCCACCATGGTTGCCGATATCATGAACACTTTCATCAACAACGAAGAAGTCTGCACCAACCTGGTAAAGAACGAGACTCAGTTCTCCAACAACAAGAAAGTCAACGACGCCGTTGCGCAGGATCCCAACTACACCAATGCTTTCCTGGGCGGCCAGAACGATATCGCCATGTTCTGCGAGATGGCAGGCAACATCAAGTTTGAAAACCATACGATTTATGATCAGCTTCTCAACGAAGGCCTGCAGAGCAACTGGAGAGAGTACTGCAAGGGCACCGTTACCGAAGAAGAAGCGATGAGCAACTTCTACAAGTACGTTAACGAAAAGTATCCTTCCATCGTCACCCCGTAATCAGCGCATCACATCCACAATTCCTTCGGGGCAGGGCTTCCGCCCTGCCCCGAATTTAATATCGCCCGTACAAAAGGAGCGGTCCGCCGTTCCGCAAGCAAAATCACGGAGGAGTTTACCATGGACAGGCAGCCGGAGAAGCTACAAGTGCACAGGCATTCGAAGATCAGCTACGCCAAATGGGGCTATCTGTTCGTTCTGCCGTTCTTTCTGGTCTATGCGGTGTTCCAGCTGGCGCCGCAGCTGCTGACCATCTACAACAGTTTCTTTGAAAATTACCGTGAAGGCTTAAGGCAGGTTGGGCCGACCTTTGTCGGCTTGAAAAACTACATTAAGCTCTTTACGCCCGACAAAAACGGCACAATCGATATCTTGAGGTACACCTGGAACACCATCGTATTGTGGGTGGGCGGTGCCATACCGCAAATTGTCATTGCGCTGCTGCTGGCCATCTTCTTCACCAGCAACCGGCTGAAGATCAGAGGTCAACGCTTCTTCAAAACCGTCATCTACATGCCAAACCTGATCATGGCTTCGGCATTTTCCATGCTGTTTTACATGCTCTTTTCCAACGTCGGCCCCGTCAATCACCTGCTGATGCAGGCAAAATTGATCGGCGCCCCGATTGATTTCTTCAGCCGCAAAATCACCGTCCGCACGCTCATCTGCTTTATGAACTTTCTGATGTGGTTCGGCAACACCACCATCCTGCTGATGGCAGGCATCATGGGCATCGATCAAAGCCTCTTTGAAGCAGCCAGCGTTGACGGCGCCAACTCCGTGCAAACCTTTTTCAAAGTAACCCTTCCCCTGCTGATGCCGATTCTTGTCTACACCGTCATCACCGCGCTCATCGGCGGACTGCAGATGTTTGACGTACCGCAGGTGCTCACCAACGGCAGCGGCACCCCCAACCGCACATCCACCACGCTGGTTATGTACCTGAACAACTACCTGAAAACCAGCAAGAACTACGGCATGTCGGGTGCCATCTCGGTGTATATCTTCATCATCACCGGGCTTCTGAGCATCATCGTTTTCAAATCTCTCAAAGCGCAGGAAAAGGGAAATAAGGGAAGGAGGCGCGATCATGTCTCATAAACGGACGCCCGTTGAGGGCAGGAACGCGCGCACCAAGCTGATTATCTGCCGTGTGCTGGCCTATTCTCTGCTGATTCTGTTGTCCATTCTCTGTCTGTTCGCATTCTACATGCTGATTGTCAATGCATCGCGCACCAACGCCGATCTTCAGGGCGGTTTCAAGGCGCTGCCGCAGGGACATTTCCTTGAAAACCTGAAGAATGCATGGAACGATGCTTCCATCAACATCCCCCGCGGCATGCTCAACAGCTTTGTCATTGCTTCCCTGACTGCCATTGTATGTGCCTACTTCTCTGCCTTGACTGCCTATGGGCTTTACGCTTATCAGTTTAAGCTCAAAAAAATCCTGCTCACCTTTATTCTGGCGGTCATGGTGATTCCCAAGCAAGTTTCTTCCTCAGGTTTTGTCCAGCTGTGCTACAAGTACGGCCTGACAAACAGTTATATTCCCCTGATTGTCCCCGCCATTGCCGCCCCGGTTGTCTTCTTCTACATGATTCAGTACATGAGAAGCGTGCTGCCCATGGAAATCGTAGAGGCTGCCCGCGTTGACGGCTCCAACGAGTTCAGCACCTTCAATTTTATCATTCTGCCGATGCTGAAGCCCGCCTGCGCCGTACAGCTGATATTCTCCTTTGTCGAATCCTGGAACAATTACTTCCTGCCGGCATTGATTCTGAACAAGGCCGAAATGAAAACCGTTCCCATCATGATCGCCCAGCTGCGCGCTGCGGACTACTCAAAGTTCGATCTCGGAAAGGTGTATATGTTCATTCTGCTGGCCATTCTGCCGGTTCTGATCGTATATATCTTCCTGTCCCGGTTCATTATCAAAGGCGTCACTGCCGGTTCGGTCAAGGGCTGACAGCAGCTGCGTTCACTGAAAGGGCCCGCTCTTCAGTATCGAAGAGCGGGCCTTTGTATGATAAATTGTTTTGCTTTTCTCAGTCGGCACTGAGCACCACGCGGTACTCGCATTCCACGGTTTCGGGAGTGGCGATAAAGCGGT
>CAVFPH010000102.1:0-4085 GCA_963624325.1 bacterium | reverse complement strand
CGGACCGCAGCACATCGCACGGGCAGTATACGAGGGCGTAATGCAGTCCCTGCACATGTGCGGCGAAATCCTGGGCGAAAACGGCCTGCCTGTGCACCGAATGACGCTGATCGGCGGCGGCGCCAAAAGCCGTCTGTGGGGGCAGATGGCTGCCGATATGTTTGATGCGGAGGTGCACATCCATGCAACCCCGCACGAGGCAACATCCCTGGGTGCCGCTTTTGCAGCAGGCGTCGGCATCGGCTGGTATCGGGATTTTGCCCAGGCGGCGCGGCAGATTCGCTTCAGCCGCACCTATACGCCCGATCCCGAAACGGCAGACGCATACCGCAGGCATCTGGCCGTGTTCAAAATCCTGTATCCCAATATGAAGGGTGCCTATGAGGCACTCGCGGATTATCAAAGGACGCTGAACCAACAGGCTGAATAAGCCATCAAAAAGGAGGTCTTGCATCATGGGCAAGGCAAAGCATCTGATTGTAATTTCTGAGGACGCACTGGTCTACGAAGATTTGGAAACCCTGCGCACCCTGCCTTCCTTTGGCAGCATTTGGAACAAGTGCGCGTTCGTCGATCGCGTGCGCTCGGTCTATCCTACCCTGACTTATCCCAACCATACCAGCATGCGCACCGGCGCGTACTGCGGCAAACACGGCATCATCAACAATGAGCAGACCATCCTCAAGGAAGTATCCTCCAAGTGGGAGTTTGAAAACTCTGCCCTCAAGGTGAGCGATATCTTTGACGCCGCCAAGAAGGCCGGCATGACCACCGCCGCCGTTTTCTGGCCGGTAACAGGCAATCATCGCAGCATTGACTATCTGGTCAATGAGTACTGGCCGCAAACCCCCGAGCAGACCACCCTGGAGTGCTTTGCCGAATCGGGTTCCTCTCCCGAGGTCATCGAAAAGGTAGTAAAGCCCAACGCGCATTTTGTGGACGGCATGCACCGCAAGCATCCCTACTGCGATGAGTTCATCAACGCCTGCGCCTGCTCCATCATTCGGGAATTCAAGCCCGGCCTGCTGATGATTCACCCCGCCAACATTGACGGTTACCGTCATGAGACCGGCGTGTTCTCCACCAAGGTCACCCATGCCCTGCATGAGGTGGATTTGTGGCTGGGTGAGCTGCTCAAGGCCGTGAAGGATGCGGGCATCGAGGATGAAACCGATATCTTCATTGTCAGCGACCATGGTCAGCTCAACATCACCCGCGTAATCGCCATCAACGCCCTGCTGGCCGAACGTGGCTTGGTTACCGTGGACGGGGATGGAAAAATTTCCGATTACGTCGCCCTGGCGAAGTCTACCGGCCTGTCCGCACAGATTTACCTGAAGAACCCCGACAGCAAGGCTGACTATGACAAGACCTATGCTATCCTCAAGAGCATGTGCGAAGATGGCATCTATGGCTTCTCCCGCGTGTATACCGCCGAGGAAGTCATGGAAGAGGAGCATCTGAGCGGCAAGTTCTCCTTTGTCATCGAGACGGATAACTACACCTCCTTTAATAACGATTGGCGCCGTCCCTTTGTGCGCCCGGCCACCAACAGCGATTATAAGTTCGGCCGCGCCACGCACGGACATCATCCCGACAAGGGACCGCAGCCCACATTGCTGGCCTTCGGACCGGATATCAAGCCCGGTGTACATGTGGATCGCCGCCCCATCGTGGACGAAGCTCCCACCTATGCCAAGATCCTGGGCGTTGAGCTGCCGGATGCGGATGGCAAGGCAATTGATGAGATTATCAAATAATTCGGTTATTTCAATCAATATTGAACATAGCTGATCAAAAATGCGGGGAGAGCCTCTTCTCCCCGCGTTTTTGTATAATACGGCATCCACTTGATACATATTGTGCAAATATTAGGCTTGACATTACGGCTTTAATGGGCTACAATGACTTTAATCCGATGGATGATCGGACGGACAATGAATGTTATGACAGTGTTTTTTGCGCAGATGTGATTGCTCCCGCCCATATTTTTGTTCTTCGTTTTCCCGGCCTCAGGGAAAAACAAGATAAATAAAAAGGAGGATCCCCACATGAAGAAGCTTATATCCCTACTTGTCGCCGCGCTGATGGTGCTCTCCCTGTGCGGCAGCGCACTGGCCTACAGCCCGGAAGAGCCCATTCACATCCTGTTCTGGCATACCCGCGGAAGCGGCGCTCAGCAGCAGACCGTTGATTATCAGATTGACCAGTTCAATGCCACCGTCGGCAAGGAAAAGGGCATTGAGGTAGAAGGCGTTTTCATGGGCGGCTATGCCGACATCATGACCAAGATGCAGCTGGCCTCTCAGTCCGGCGGACAGCCCGTGGTGGCCGTCCTGGGCAATACCCGTGTTTCCATCATGGTGGATGACGGCATTATCGAAGACATGATGCCCTATGCCAAGCGTGATGGCTTTGACCTGAGCAACTTCTTTGATTCCATGATCAATGTTCCCGGCAACGACGAGGAGCATCTGCATTCCCTGCCCTACATCAAGTCCACCCCTGTTCTGTACTACAACAAGACCCTAGCGGATGCGAAGGGCCTGACTGCTCCCACCTCTATGGAGGAGTTTGAAGCTTTTGCAAAAGCTTTGCATGAAGTTGACGAAAACGGTGAAGTCAAGGTCTGGGGCTTTGAGTGCGTAAACGATTTTACGTATTATCAGGGCGCTTTCCTGTGGCAGATCAAGCAGCCCCTGTGGGATGCCGAGGGCAAATCTCCTGCGCTGGCGGGTGACGGCATGCTCAAGATCCTTACCGACTGGCACCGCTGGGTGGATGAAGGTTGGTGCCGCCCCTTCGACAGCACCAATGCCAGCAGCACCATGACGGATTTGTTCTATCAGGGAAAACTCGCCTGCTTCTGGAATTCCTGCGCGTCCATGGCCAATGTGAGCAAGTACAGCAAGGAAGCCGGGTTTGAACTGGGCGTTGCCAACCTTCCGCAGTATGATATGGACAACAAGGTTGTACCCATCGGCGGCGGCAACATCGGCCTGATGAAGACCTTCAACACCGAGGAACAGCTCAATGCCGGCTGGGAATTCATCAAGTTCCTCTTCACCGATGAAATGGTTGCCTACAATGCCATCAACTCGGGCTATCTGCCCACCACCAAGAGCGTGGCAAACAGCGAAGCGATGATCGCCTTCTGGAATGAGAACCCCAACTGGAAGCTGCCCTATGATCAGGTAGACTGGGGTATTGAGCAGGCCTATCCCTATTTCGAGGGCAACAGCGAGCTTAAGACCAACATTCAGGGCGCCGTATCCCTCCTGATTCAGGAGCAGAGCATCACGCCCGAGGAAGCCGTTGAGCAGATTAAGGGAGAAAACGAGCACCTGTTTGAGAATGGTTTCTGATTCGATAATCCAAGGTAAAAATTGGTTATTTCGAACATGAATGATATGGTAAATACGAAAAACCATATCCACCATCTTAGCAGAATTGGCCAAAACTTTTCCTGAACTTTATGCAAAATAGCTTGACAGCCGCCCACAATGCTGTTACAATTTGATCATTCCAAACAGCTGCTGTTAAAGCAAACACGCAAATGGGCGGCTGTTCAGGCGAAATCCCCATGCTGCAATCACTGTCAGACTTCTCCGCGGAAAATAGACTGGTTGATACGAACATGGGGATGGGAAGTTCATCGGGGAGTGTGCCGAGGGGCAGGCAAAGTGAAATGCGCCGTCGGCAGCCGAATTTCGCTCCGCACGCAGATTAATTTCTGCTGCAAATAAAACAAAGGAGAACCGAACATGAAAAAGCTCGTATCCCTCGTCCTCGCGCTGATGATGGTTATGGCCATGGCCGGCACCGCGCTGGCTTACAGCCCGGAAGAACCCATCACCATCCTTTTCTGGCACAACCGCGGCAGCGGCGCTAACCTGGAAGCTACCGAGCAGGCTGTTGCTGACTTCAACAACACCATCGGCAAAGAAAAGGGCATCATCGTTGAGCCCGTTTACATCGGCGGCTATGATGTGTGCTACACCAAGGTTCAGCTGGCTTCTCAGTCCGGCGAACAGCCCGTTATCACCACCGCTGGCAACACCTACATCGCGCCCCTCATCGATGAC
>CAVFPH010000101.1:2417-4314 GCA_963624325.1 bacterium | reverse complement strand
CGCCGGTGATATCGCTGCGCTGAGCAAGCTGCAGTACACCAATACCGGCGATACACTTTGCGATGCTGCGAATCCCATCCGCTATGAGAAGATCAACTTCCCCGAGCCCTCTGTACAAAAGGCTGTTTATGCTGCCAAGCAGGGAGAAGAAGACAAGGTTTTCAGCGGCTTGGCTCGTCTGCAGGAAGAAGATCCTTCTATCCGTCTGGAAAAGAATGCTGAGACAACCGAGACCATCCTTTGGGGCCAGGGCGAGCTGCATTTGGATGTGATCCGCAACAAGCTGCAGTCCAAGTTCGGCGCAAATGCCGTGTTGCAGGATCCCCGCATTCCCTATCGTGAAACCATCCGCAAGACAGTATCTTGCCAGGGCCGTCACAAGAAGCAGTCCGGCGGACACGGACAGTTCGGCGATGTTTGGATTGAATTCCGTCCCATCGGCGATACCAACATCGATTTCGAATTTGAAGATGCTGTTGTCGGCGGCGTAGTCCCCCGCAACTTTATCCCCTCTGTTGAAAAGGGCCTGCGTGAAAACATCAAGAAAGGCGTCCTGGCGGGCTATCCCATGGTCGGCCTGCATGCCAAACTGTATGATGGTTCCTACCACCCGGTAGACTCTTCCGAAATGGCCTTTAAGACCGCTGCCCGTATTGCTTATAAGAAGGGCTGCATGGATGCTTCTCCTGTGCTGCTGGAGCCGATTATGCACGTTGAAGTGCTGGTTCCCGATGAGTACATGGGCGACATCATGGGCGACATGAACAAGCGCCGCGGACGTATCATGGGCATGAACCCTGTGGACGGCCAGCAGCAGGTAGAGGCTGAAGCGCCTCTGGCTGAAATGTTCAAGTATGCTACCGATCTGCGCTCCATGACGCAGGCGCGCGGCAGCTTCACCATGAAGTTCGAGCGTTATGAAGAAGTTCCTGCCGATGTTGCAAAGAAGATCATCGAAAGCGCAAAGAAGGACGACGAAGAGGAAGAGTAATCCTTACAATTTCTCAAAGGGCTGCGAAGGTACTGTGCTGTATCTTCGCGGCCTTTTTGAATGTGAATTCTCAACTGAAAATCAACGGAAATTCTATTGAAATTATTGCTGTTTAATGATATTATGCTTGACTGAGGGCGTGTTGTGCAGCATCATTTTTACACGCTCATAGGAGGAAATTCCGTTGGCAGAGCAGTACAAAAGACGATTTGGTGATCGGAAGGACGGTCGGCTCATGCGCGAGCTGGATTCCATGCACTATATCACGCCCCTGATTTACCCGAATCGCTGCGATAACGAAGCCTACATCTCCGAGCGCATTGACCTTGCGCCTATCAATGCTTATGTTGCCAAGAAAAACGAGAGCAATCCGGATCTTCCCTATACGATGTTTCATGTGATTGTTGCCGCACTGGTAAAAACGCTGACGCTGCGTCCCAAGATGAATCGCTTTATTGCAAACCGCAATGTTTATCAGCGTTACAATGTATCAGCTTCTTTTGTGGTAAAAAAACAGTTTTCCGATGACGGCGCAGAGGGACTTGCTTTTGTGCGTTCCAAGGAAAGCGATACGATGGACACCATCCATCAGTCCATTCGGGATCAGGTAATGTCCGCCAGAAGCGACAAGGCGGACAGCACCTCGGACAGCATGGATGTTCTTACCCGCATGCCCCGTTTCCTAAGCCGCTTTCTTGTGGACATCATCCGTCTTCTGGATAAGCATGGCAAGTGCCCGGGCTTCCTGATTGCAAATGATCCTTACTATTCCTCGGTGCTTCTGTCCAATGTAGGTTCTATCAAGCTTAAGTGCGGTTATCATCATCTGACCAACTGGGGAACAAACAGCGTATTCTGCCTGATCGGCGAAAAGAAGAAAACCCCTGTATTCAATCAGGATGACGG
>CAVFPH010000101.1:0-2407 GCA_963624325.1 bacterium | reverse complement strand
CACATATACTATGCGCGAAACCGTTGATTTGGGCCTTACCATTGATGAACGTCTTGCCGACGGCTATTATTACTCCAAGTCGATTCGCCTGCTTAAGCACCTGCTGGAGCATCCGGAATTGTTGGATCGTCCGCTCAGCGAGGAGGTAGACTATTAATGGCAGATCGGATCACGGCAAAAGCACCGTGGCTAAAAAATCTGGGGGATATTCCGGCTCATCTGGATTATTTCCAGGGCTCCATGTACGATATGCTCAAATCCATAGCCGATAAGTACCCCAACTATATCGCTATGGACTTTATGGGGCGTTCCACCACATACAAACAGCTTATCGATCAGGTTGAGCGCTGCGCGAAGGCACTGAAAATCATCGGCATCCGTGAAAATGACTGCGTCACGATTGCCATGCCGAACTGCCCGCAGGCAATTGCCATGTTTTATGCCATCAATATGGTCGGCGGCATTGCCAATATGGTTCATCCGCTTTCCAGTGAGAAGGAAATAGAATTTTATCTGAACGAATCCAACAGCGTGTCCGTGATTACCTTGGATCAGTTCTATCACAAAATCGAAGCAATTCGCAGCAATACCAATATCGTAAATGTGATTATCGCCAGTATCCGCGATGAACTGTCCCAGCCGCTTAAAACAGGCTATATGCTGACGGAAGGCCGCAAAATCCGTAAAATTCCCGAGGATGCTCCCATCATCCGCTGGCAAAAATTTTTAACCCTCAGCAAATCCTGCTTTTACCGCTATAAGGTGGAACGCAAGGCAGAGGATCCGGCAGTCATTCTCTATTCCGGCGGAACAACGGGCACTACAAAGGGCATTGTGCTGACAAACCGGAATTTCAACGCCCTTTCTCAGCAGGTAATTGCCACCAACCCCATGTTCCGCCCCGGCGACCGTATGCTGGCCGCTATGCCGATTTTCCATGGCTTTGGCCTTGGCGTATGCATCCACACCATGCTTACACAAGGCGGCCGCTGCGTGCTTGTCCCGCGCTTTACCGCAAAGAGCTATTCCAAGCTGATTACAAAGTACAAGTGCAATTTCATTGCCGGCGTTCCTACGCTCTACGAGGCGCTGCTTCGTCTCCCCAACATGGAAAAGGCTGATTTGAGCAGCCTGAAAGGCGTGTTCTCCGGAGGCGATTCGCTGACAATTGAACTGAAAAAGAAATTTGACAAATTTCTTTACGATCATAAAGCCGTTATCCAGATCCGTGAAGGCTACGGCACCACGGAATGCGTTACCGCATCCTGCTTGACCCCGCCTACCATGCATAGAGAGGGCAGCATCGGCCTTCCCTTCCCGGATACTTACTACAAAATCGTCACGCCCGGCACGGATGAGGAACTTCCGTATGGTGAGGAGGGCGAAATTTTGCTTGCCGGTCCGACCGTAATGCGCGAATATCTGCATCATCCGGAAGAGACCGCCCAGACACTGCGCAAACATGCTGACGGACTTACGTGGGTGTATACCGGTGACTTAGGCGTTATGGATACGGATGGGTTCGTTTATTTCCGCGGCCGTCGCAAACGCATGATCATTACCTCCGGTTACAATGTATACCCTGCGCAGATTGAGAACATTCTGGAAGCACACGAGGCGGTCCAGCGCAGCTGCGTAATTGGTGTGCCAGATTCTTATAAGATGCAGAAGGTCAAGGCTTTTGTTATGCTGAAGCCCGGCTTTCCCGCAACGGAAGAAACCAAGCAGAGCATCCTTGCGCATTGCCGCAAACATATAGCAAAGTATGCCATGCCGTGTGACATTGAATTCCGCGAAAACTTGCCCACAACGCTGGTCGGGAAAGTGGCCTACCGCGTACTGGAAGACGAAGAAATGAAAAAAGCTGTATGACACATGATTCGGGCCGCAGTGTGTGGCTCGAATTTTTTTGATTTTTTGTAACAAACCGACGCCGCACGCGTCTAACTGTCGGAAAGGAGGAAAGGACATGGATTTTGAGCAGCTTTACAACCAATACTTCCGAAAAGTCTATGCCTTTGCACTTTCCCTTTCACGCAACGCGCATCTTGCCGAGGAAATCACCCAAGAAACATTCTATCGCGTGCTTCGCCACCCGGATGCGTTTGAAGGTCGATCGGATGTGAACACCTATCTGTGCTCCATTGCACATCATCAGTATATTTCCCTGATGAGAAAGCAAAAGCACATTGACTTTCAAGCAGATGCGGGTCAAATACCCGCTTCGTATCGTATGGAGGAGGCGCTTGCGGACCGCGATACCGTACAGCAGCTGTACTTGATGCTGCACAAGCTGGATGAGCCATACAAGGAGGTCTTTACCCTTCGAACGCTTGGAGAGCTTCCATTTGCGCAAATCGGCGCACTGTTCGGGAAAGGCGATGGCTGGGCGCGGGTGATTTACTAT
>CAVFPH010000100.1:0-4338 GCA_963624325.1 bacterium | reverse complement strand
AAAACAGGATGAACAGGATGCCGACCATCGAAACGATCCGATAGAGCGGCGGCAGGGCCGTGCTCCAGATATTTGCCCGAACGGCGGCGGATTCGTATTCGGACAGCTCCTTTTCGTAGGCAAGCCGGCGCTCCTGCTCACAGCCGAATACACGGTAGGTTACGGCGTTTTCCGCACGGTCCAGTGTTGCGCCGCTCAGCCGTGCGGATGCCTCCTTGCCTGCAGCGCCTGTCTGCTGCACAACGGTTTTCATTTTTTCGGCCAGAACATAGGAAATCGGCGGGAAAAGCATACTGAGCAGCGCCAAACGCCAGTCATAGTGCAGGAGCATTGCGGCATAGGCACACAGCGCAACACCGGTATCAAACAGTTCCGTTGTAAATTTGCGCATGCCCTCGGCACAGGCGTCTGCATCCTCAATGGCCTTGGTCATGGCACTTCCTGCGCCTTCATCTTCCAGCTCGGATCGGCTTTTGCGTATCAGGTTTCCGTACAGCGTGCATTTCATGCTGCGGCTGATGTTATTGGCAAATCTGCGCACATAAAAGCGCTTTAAATACCGTGATCCCTGCACCAGCAGCGTGACCGCCGCGTACAGCGCTGCAAGCATCAGCATATCCCCAAAGCCGGAACCGCTGCCCAACGCTTTGGCAAGCTGCCCTGCCATACGGCCCTCGAACCATGGTGCGGCAAGAAGCCCCAGATTGTAAATCAGCCCGGAAGCCGTTACCAGAGTGAGCGTACGCCACTCCGCCGCAAAGTAGGAAGCGATGCGATCAGGCCGAAAATTTTTCCCTTTGTTACGATTCATGCGACAGCTCATCCTCTTTTTCAATCAGCGCACGGACAGTGGGAAAACCTGCGCGGCTTTCCTGCTTGGAACGCAGATAAAGGGTATCCAGCGTACGCAGAAAAGCTTCCGATTCCGCAGGGGAAAGCTCGCTTAACAGCCACTCGTAGAACACAGCTTCGATGTGCGCCTTGGAGTTTTTAAGGCTTTCTGCCTGCTCGGTTGCATATAAAAGCTGGCTGCGGCCGTCTTTGGGGTTGGATCGGCGTATCAGATATCCCTTTGCCTCCAGGCTGGCGGCACGCCGCGCGGCAGCGCCCTTATCGATTTTCAACCGTTCCCGTACTTCTGCCTGCGTGATGCCCGGATGGTGACGGACAAGGTGGATAAAGTCAAATTCCGCTGTGCCGATCCCGTCCGCTTTCATTGTCTGTACCACAAATGTGCTTACTTCCCGTGCGATTTTGGTAATTTTGCGCTCGCTCTTATCCATAGCCGGCTCCTGTGTGCAATCGGTAATTGGATGTACGTACATCCAACAAGATGATAGTACAACCAAATACATCTGTCAACCCCGAAAGGAAAGAAAAAGCTTGACCTGAACCATAAAAACGTGAAATAATCAAAAAGATATTTTTGAAACCTTTTGCCGTCCTTGCGCATCTAATTGTCGAAACGGTTCAGGCTGACTTACACCGAAGGGGGCAAAGAATGGACAAGGAACAGTTTGCAGCCGCCGCGCAGGAAATGGAACGATCCTTGTACTGCATTGCAAGGTCGTATCTGCATTGCGAGGCGGACTGTGAGGATGCCCTGCAAAGTGCCCTGCTGCGTGCATGGGAAAAGCGAAATACCCTGCGCGAGGAAAGGTACTTCCGCACATGGCTTACGCGCATCCTGATCAACGGCTGCAAGGAAATTTTGTGGCGTCGCAAGCGAGAAACCAATATGGATGAGTATCCGGAGACCGCCGCGCCGCCGAGCGCGGATCCGATTTTGTGGGAGCTGCTGCGGGCAATGGATCCCAAATACCGCATTATTGTTATCCTGCATTATCGGGACGGCTACAGCATCAAGGAAGCGGCTGCCATCCTGCGTCTGCCCGAAAGTACGGTGAAAACCCGTCTTTTCCGCGCACGTCAGCAGCTGAAAACAGATTTGGAAAAGGAGAGCATATCTGCATGAAACTGAATAAAAATGATATCGATCGTGCCATCGGCGAGACCCCGGAAGCATTTTCCGCCTGCCTGCACTGCACATTGAACCGCTGCACGCAGGAGGCACCCGCAAGAAAAAAATTCGGCGCGCGGTTGGCCGTGCTGACGTTTGCCTTGCTTTTAGCCTGCGGCGCGGCAGTGGCTGTTGTTTCTGCCTATGGCATGGACTGGTGGATTGATAACCGCTGGGCATATATCCAGGAATATAATCCTTCCCTCTATTCGCAGATCAAAACCTCTCTGCAGAAGAACATCACCCAAACCGACGCCCAGAAAAACAATAACGTCACCGTGCGTATACAGGATGCGGCGTGGCTGAGCGACCGTGCCTTTATCGCCGTGCAGGCTGTCTGCGACAACAGCGCATACGAGATGCATCCGGAATACAATTTCGATGTGGATGGCGGCTTGAGCGATGAGCCAAACGCGAATGTGGAAGGAGCTCATTATCAGCATTGGCTATGGACGGACAAAGGCTTCGGCTTGCCCGAAGATGTGATGACGAATCCGGACAAAAAGCTGCTGGTGTATTACGGCACCGATATCCATATCGGCAAAGCTGACGGTGAAACACTGATCGCCGGTTATGATATGATCAAAATCGAAGATAATACGGTGCTGTTTGCGCTGGAATACGACAGAAGCACCTGCGAGACGGATGCCGTAAAGGCAGCAATCATCCAATATACGGATGCGGACGGCTACCTGACCTTGTGCTATCCCTATGAGACCCGTCTGTTTGTCAACGGAGATTTCGGCGATGTGGTGGATTACGGCTGTGTCACTTTTAGGATAAAAATTAACTGAAATATACAAAAGTATCTCGCCTGCGGGGCTTGACAATCCCTTTCTCTAAGCATATAATGAAGTCACGAGGATGCTCCTGGGGTGTACAGGCCAGTGTTCTGTTTTTACCCACATTTCATTAAACGGAGCCCGAGTTGGACATGGACGTCATGCCCCCGAGATATCTCGCCAGGGGACGGCGGTAAGTGCGCCGCAGGGCACCGGCCTGCTTTACATAGCGGGTGAAAAAATGGGGCACAGCGGCATCTTGGGGCATCCGCGATTTCAGAAGAACAAGAGACTTTGTCTCAAAAAGACGGCCGCACGGGTTCATTCCGTGCGGTCGTTTGCTGTCAAGGCGTGTTCTTCGGCAGCTTTCTGCCGTATACGCCGGTGCGGATTTCCTGCAGATAGGCATCGCGCATGGGCATATCGGGTGCGTTTTCCGCATCCCGAACGGCACGCTCCTGATCGTAGGGGACCATCACAAAGCTTAAATCGAACGGCGCGGGAGCGCTGCCGAATTCACATTCCAAGATGGCGTACTGCACCATGGGAAAGCCGAGGCTGTTGCCTACGCTGCCGATGCTGAACAAAAGCTTCGGCGCACGCCGCAGGGAGCGCAGACCCGGACGGTGGATATCGGCATAGCCGACCACATCGTAGTCCGGCTCAAACAGCCAGAAAAGCGCCTCCTCCGGCTCGTGTGCGGCCTGCAGTACGGGCATGATCGGACGCCCATGCAGCAGGCGAAGATGCTTCCCGGAAACCATGGCATGGTGCTCTTTGGGCAGCTCCGCAAGCCTGCGCATGCGTGCATCGCCCAGCTGCCGATAGTAAAACTGATCATTGGCACTGAACAGCCTGAGCGCAATTCCTTCATCCCAATTTCCGCGCAGAATCAGGCTGCAGTGCGCCATGGCCCAATCAAAGGTGTCGGGAGAACTGGGGCCTTTGCCGACGATATCTCCAAGGCACCAGATTTCATCGACGGCGCGCTTTCTCAAGTCCTGCTCCAGGGCTTCCACGGCAGGCAGATTTCCGTGCAGATCGGCAATCAATGCAATGCGCTTCATCGGGATGCCTCACGAATCAGCCAATCAAAGGGAGCACGATGCTCCGAATAGCGATCCTGCAGCGATTCGGGATGCCACTGAACGGTCAGCAGCGGGCTGCCGTCGGCGGATTCAACCCCCTCAATCAACCGATCGGGAGCAACGGCGTTGATCTTCAAACCGGGCGCAAGCACCTTGATGCCCTGATGATGGCGGCTGTTGACCTGAATTTCGTCCGAGCCGTAAAGCTGATGCAGCAGCGTGCCGGGCGTCAGGCTGACGGCATGCGCATAGTCGCGGGGAACATCATAGCGCGGATGGGAGAGATCCCGGGAATACTGCTTTTCGATGTCCTGATAAAGCGAGCCGCCCAAGCAGACATTGATGATCTGCAGACCACGACAGATGCCCAGGATAGGCAATTTGCGGCGAAGGGCACAACGTAGCAGCAGAGTTTCAAAACGGTCGCGATTGTCGGTCGGCTCCCCGC
>CAVFPH010000099.1:0-4662 GCA_963624325.1 bacterium | reverse complement strand
TTTCCAGGGTGAACACCTGATACGGGGTGCTCTCGCCCTTGCGGGTGTAGGTGATGGTCATGGTCTGCCCGATGGCACAAGCCTCCATCGGGGCAAGGACGACTTCCCAGGCATTTTCGGAGAAGACGGCCTCAACAGTTTGACCCGCGAATGCAACGGTCAGCGTATCGCCCTGCGCACCGCCGGCACCGAAAATGCGCACGTTTTCGCGGCGCTGCAGAACCATGTTGTTTGAGAAAACGCTCGGCAGCTGGATGCTGCGGCTGGCGCCGAAGGGCACCTGCAGGGAAATACTCAGGTTTTGCGGGTTCGGATATTCACTGTGCACAACGCGCCCTTCCACGGTGTAGCCCTCCTCGGTTTTGGTGATGTTTGTCCACAGCGCGCAGCCGTCATCATGGGAGACGCCGTCATCCGTGATAAAGGAGATGGGGTATCCGTCCAGCTGACTGAGAACCTCGGAAGGCGTGGTTCTCTTGTATACAGTCAGATCGGACAAATCGGGCGCGGTGACTGCGGTGATGGCAGGGGATTCCAAGGGCAGGTCGCCGCCGCAAGGTCCCATATCGTGCAGGGCGGTCAATTGATCGCCGGTCAGGGCGCAGCTGTATACGCGCACATCGGCCAGCTCTCCCTTGAAACCATTGTAGAATACATCATGATCGTTGTTGTAAACGCCGCCCAGGGTGAATATCTGCCCCAGATTCTTTAGCGTCAGCCCTGTATTTGAAATGCCCTTTACGTTGAAAACTTCGCCGTTGACGGAGAAATAAGCGGTATCGCCGTGTACGGACAGGGCAAACAGGTTCCATTCGGTGGGGGTGGCATAACGCTTGGTTTCATTGGGAAAGCGGTAATTGACGGCATATGCGCCATCCGAAATGCCGCCCATCGGTACGATGAAAGCCTCATTGCCCATGTAGAAGCCCATGCCGAAACCCGCGGAGGAATAGGCAACGCCGGTGCCCAGCATAAAGCTGTGATAGGGCTGAGTGGCCGGATGCTTGCCCCAAAGGGTGATGGTAAAATCGGTCAGGCTGTCCGTGACATCGCGGTCAGCCATCGGGGAGGCGACAAGCGCGCTGCTGCCGTCAAACACGGCACTGTATACGCCCTCGCTGATGGTTCCCTGCGTGACATTGCCGATTGTTTCAAGTGGCTGGATTCCGCAGGCATCATGACCCAGATCCTCGGCATCGGCAAAATCATAGCGAACAATGGGCGTAAGGCTTTGCGGCGCTTGATCAGCCAGAGAGACTGCGGGGACAAGAAGCAAAGCCAGAAACAGAACCAGCAGTGTGTTTATCCTCATAGCGGAGCAACCCCCTTCCGGCGCGGCAACCGGCACGAATCGGCGAAAGACGAGCCGCAGGATTTCCGCCCTTCGCATCGGATACATCGGGGAGGGGACGACCATGCGGAAAGGCCCCCCATATTCCCCCGGTAAAACAAAAAACGACTGTGCTTTTATTATAGCAAACGGATCGGACAAAACAATGGCTCAAGGTTGCAAAAAATATTACATATGTTTCCAAACAGATACAAAATGCATCAATGCACGGAATAATATGGAATGAATTACCAAGTTTAATGGACAAAACGGTCGAACTTTGTACAAATCATCTGCAGACTGAAGAAGCAAACGCGGCGGTTTCCAAAATATTGCAGTGAAAGGAAACATATGTTATAATTCGAGCAACACATACCGCTTGTCGGCAGAATATGGGGTGGATATAATTAAGCCACCGGCATACGGAAAATGTGCCGAAGGGAAATAGCTGAACGATGCGGCAGTGCGGAAAAAAGGCCGCATGCGGAGTTACGAAAAAAACGGGGGATAGGTGAATGCGCGCAAGATTGTTGGGGACGGGTCTGGCATTGCTGATGCTGCTGCTTCCTTTCTTTGCCGGAAGCGCGGAGACGGCGGCATGCCCGACATATCTGGAATACAAAACGGCATATGCGGATGCAGCCAGGCCGCAGACGCGCATCGAAGCGCAGCAGTCGGGCGAGGCGGCCGAACTGGACGGCTGCAGCGCCCTGACTGCGCAGGAGGAGGAAAGCATCACCTTCACCTTTACCTGCACGCAGGCCGGCGTTTATGGGATGGGCATATGCTACTATCCCGTGGAAGCGCGCGGGCTGAATATTGAGTTTTCGCTGGAAATTGACGGTGAAATTCCTTTTTCCGAGGCGGAGTACAACACGCTGTACCGAATTTGGGCAGATGACACGGCGCCGGGCGAAAAGAAGGATGCCGCAGGCAATGATATCATCCCGGGACAGCACGAGGAACCGTGCTGGCAGAATGTATGGGTGGAGGATCATACCGGATCTTTTTCCGAACCCTACGGGTTTTACCTTGCGGAAGGGGAGCATACCCTGACGCTGACGGCAAAGCGCGAGGTGCTGGCCGTAAGCAAAGTGTGGTTTGACCGGATAGAAGAAGTGCCCGTCTACGATACGGTAAAGGCCGAATATGAGGCCAACGGATATACGGCCGCCCAAACGGACACCATTGTGATTGAGGCCGAGCAGGCAAAACGCAAATCCGATGCGGTGCTCTACGGCCGGACGGACCGTTCCTCCCCGTTGACCACGCCGTATGATGCCGCGGAAATCAGGCTCAATACCATCGGCGGCAGTTCCTGGGGCACGCAGGGGCAGTGGATCGAGTGGCAGTTTACCGTGCCCGAGGACGGGCTTTACCGCATTGCCATGCGCGCGCGGCAGGATATCATCAGCGGTTCCTTTGTTACGCGCAAGGTTTATATCGACGGCGAGATCCCGTGCGCCGAAATGGCGGATATCCGCGTCAATTACAGCATGAGCTGGCAGAATATCCTGATTCCCTATGATGTATACCTGACCGCGGGGAAGCATACCCTGCGGATGGAGGCGACGGTCGGCAGCCTGCAGGAGCTTGTTTCGCTGGCGGATGAATCCGTTTACGAACTGAACGAGGCCTACCGCCGCGTGGTGATGATGACGGGCACAACGCCGGATACCTATCGCGATTACGCGCTGGATACCAATATTCCGGAAGTGTTTGTCACCTTTGAAAAGCAGGCCGCCGTGCTGCGCCAAAGCGATGAACTGCTGCTTGAAATGACGGGAGAACGCGGCAGCATGAACGGTATACTGCAAACCCTGGCTAAGCAGCTGGAGGATTTCTGCAAAAAGCCCGAGCAGGTTCAAAAGCGCCTGTCGGCATTCAAAACCAATATCGGCTCTCTGGGCTCCTGGCTGGTGCAGATGAAGCAGCTGCCCCTTGAAATCGACAAAATCTATATCCTGCCGGGCGGTACAGATGAATCCATACAGGAGGATGCCGAGGCGGGGTTCCTGAAAAAATTGGAGCATGAGGCTGCGCTGTTTGCCTCCTCCTTTACGGTGGACTATTCGACCATCGGCGGCCTTGCGGATGAAGATGAGCAGCGCATCATCGAAGTATGGGTTTCTGCCGGACGCGACCAGGCAAACATTATCAAACAGCTGATTGACAACTATTTTACCCCGGAAACGGGCATCGCGGTCAATTTGAAGCCGGTGCAGGGGCAACTGATGAATGCCACCGCCGCCGGTGCCGGCCCCGATGTGGTGCTGCAGCTGGGCAATTCCGAGCCTGTCAATTATGCTGTGCGCGGCGCGGCGTACGACCTTACGCAGTTTGAGGACTATGAGGAGGTTGCCTCCCGCTTCCGCGAAAGCGCGATGGTTCCCTATCAGCTGGAGGGCGGCGTATATGCGCTGCCCGAAACGCAGACGTTTTCCGTGATGTTCTACCGCACGGATGTGCTTTCCGAAATGGGGCTTGAGGCGCCGACAACGTGGGACGAGATGTTCCATGTGGTTGGCCGCCTGCAGCGGAAAAATATGACGGTCGGCATTCAGCCGCCCAACAGCACGGCAGGCAATTTTACCGCCCTGTCCTCCATGGCCATGCTGCTCTATCAGCGCGGGGGCGAAATGTATCTGGACGGCAACACCCGATCGGGGCTTTCTTCCCAGGAGGCCAAGGATGCGTTTTCCATGTGGGTCAGCCTGTATGTGGACTATGAGCTTCCCGTGCAGTATGACACGCTGACACGCTTCCGCTCCGGTGAAATGCCGGTGGTGATTGAGGACTTTACCTTCTATAACCTTTTGCAGGTCGGTGCGCCCGAAATTCGCGGCATGTGGGATTTCTGCGCTGTGCCCGGCACGGTGCGCGAGGACGGAACCGTAGACCACAGCGTATCGAGCACGGGCATCTGCTGCATGCTGCTGGATGCAGCGGAAGACAAGGACGCCGCATGGGAATTTATGAAATGGTGGATGAGCGCGAGCGTGCAGACGCAGTACGGCAAGGACATTGAAAACCAGCTGGGCGTATCGGCGCGGTATCCTTCCGCCAACATAGAAGCCTTTGCCAGCATGCCCTGGTCCGCATCCGAGCTTGCAACGCTGAACGCGCAGTGGGACAACGTGAAGGCCATCCCCGAGGTCCCGGGCGGCTACTTTACGGCACGGCATTTGAACAACGCCTTCAGACGGGTGCTGAACTACAATGAGGATCCAGGTGAAACGCTGCTGGATTACGTAAAGAAAATTGATGAGGAAATCACCATCAAACGCAAAGAATTCGGGTTGGAGGTGAATGAAGATGCGCAGTAAGCAGAC
>CAVFPH010000098.1:0-4858 GCA_963624325.1 bacterium | reverse complement strand
ATCGTATACCTCCGTTTATCGAATCATCGTCGTGCAGGCCATATCGCCTGCAGTATCTATATACCCGAAATCGAAGCATTTGAAACAGGCTGTGAAAAATAAATTTTAGATCAGGTAGGGCTTCACAAACTCCGGCAGATCCGCAGCATCCAAACCAATGGACAGAACGAAATCGGTCTCATGAGCCTTGGTATAAGCATCCAGCTTTTCAAAGAACCAGCCCATCTCGGCGATGTCGGTAGTTTTTGTAAGCTTGAGGAAGGCATCAATGAAGATCACCTTTACGTCGAAGTTGGTTGCAAGCATGCCGGCCAGGAAGCCGAAGAACATGTCGGCCGAGCGGATGCCGTATTCGCCTGCATTAACAAAGCGCACCTCGTGGCGAAGGTCAAACATATAGCGGTTGTCATCATCCACAAACACGACATCGCCGTGCTGAGAATCCACCATGCTGTTGGCCATATCCAGGATGCGCTTGGTCTTGCCGGAACCTTTTTTACCGTATATTACTTGAATCATGGGAAATGCCCCCTTTACTTGTTAATTGCGCTTCAACGCGCTTTCTTATTCGGGTACTTATATTATACACGATCTGAGCCCCGCTGCCAAGTGTCTTTTTGAACAGATTGTGTATTTTATGCGGATAATCTGAAAAAATGCGCTGCGATCCATTTGTTTTTACAGTATGACGTTTCCTGCATCCGCGCAGCCATCCTGACCGACAGCAGGAATCAATACCTCCGCAACGAACCGTTCCGCCTGTCTTGGAGCCAATCCGATGTATTTGTCCGGCTCCAGCAGGGATTCCAGATCCGCCTGCGTCAGCGGCAGCTCGAGATCCTCAGCAATGCGCTGCAGCAGGTCGTTGGATGTCCCTTCTGCCTTCATCTTGACAGCAGCCTTTTGCGCATGCTCACGGATGCGTTCATGGACGCTTTGGCGATCTCCGCCGTTCTTTACGGCCTCCATCATGATGTTTTCGGTTGCGATAAAGGGAAGCGCATCGCGCAATGCACGCTCGCACATCTTAGGATACACAACCAGGCCGCGTGCCAAGTAAATGACAATATCCAGCACGGCATCAGCAGTCAAAAAAGCTTCGGGAAGGGCAAGCCGTCGGTTTGCGGAATCATCCAACGTGCGCTCGCACCACTGCGTACAGGCGGTCATCGCCGCATCCTGCGATAGCGCAATCAGATGGCGGCTGAGAGAGCAAGCGCGCTCGGCGCGGATGGGATTGCGCTTATATGCCATAGCAGAAGAGCCGATTTGAGAAGTGCCGAAAGGTTCCTCAATCTCTCCTCGCGACTGCAACAAGCGAACATCCTGCGCAAAGCGATAGGCACTGATGCCAAGGGAGGCAAGCAGATTCAGTATCCGTGCATCCAGCTTGCGCGGATAGGTCTGTCCAGACACGTCAAATATCGGCAGATTTCCCAGCTTTGCGCTGATAAGCTGCTCCATTTTCTCTACCTTTTCAGCATCACCGTCGAAAAGATCCAGAAAGCTTGCCTGTGTACCGGTTGCGCCGCGGCATCCAAGCAGCTTCACGGAGGGAAGCAGCGCATCCAGATCCTTCAAATCCTGCACAAAGTCCTGTGCCCAGCAGGCCGCACGGCGGCCCACGGTTAGGGGCTGCGCTGCCTGCAGATGAGTAAGGCCAACGCAGGGAATATCCTTCGTCTTCAGTGCAAAGTCTCCCAGCGCACGCAATGCTTCGCAAAGCTTTTCCCGAATAATGGTCAATGCCTCGCGCAGAAGGAGCAGATCAGCATTATCCGTCACATAGCAGCTGGTTGCGCCCAAATGGATGATCGGGCGAGCGGTCGGGCAAAGATCACCCAAAGCCAGCACATGTGCCATCACATCATGGCGTACGCGCTCCTCATGCACACGAACAGCATCATAATCGATATCGTCCAAATGCTGCCTGAGCTCATTGATTTGCGCATCCGTAATAGGCAAGCCCAGCTGCTGCTCAGCCTCCGCAAGCACAAGCCACAGGCGGCGCCACGTACCATAACGATGATCCGGAGAAAACACTCTGCGCATTTTCTCGCTGGCGTAGCGTCCCTCCAGCGGGGACTCATAAAACGGCTTGCTCATAGATTACCCCCGAATAATCATCGCTTCGCGCTCTGCGCCTACCGATACATAGGGAATCGGGCAGCCGAGCTCTTTTTCGATGAAAAGCACATAGTCCTGTGCCGCCTTGGGTAGTTCGTCAAAGCTGCGCGCGTGAGTGGTATCGCACTGCCAGCCGGGCAGCACTTCAAACACCGGCTCGCAATCGTCCAAATCAGCCGTATAGGGGAAGTCACGAATGACTTCTCCATGCAGCTTATATCCGACGCACACGGGAAGCTCCTTAAAGCCATCCAGCACATCCATCTTGGTCAGTGCCAGCTCGGTAGCCGCCTGCATCCGCACGCCATAGCGGGCCGCCACCACATCCATCCAGGCCACACGGCGCGGACGTCCCGTAGCAGCACCGTACTCATGTCCTGCTTCACGCAGCGCCGTTGCAGCGTCTCCCTGCAGTTCTCCGACGAACGGACCCTCTCCCACACACGTGGAATAGGCCTTGACTACGCCCACAACGCGGTCCACCTTTGCACCGGGCAAACCGCTGCCGACCGGTGCATAGGCTGCAAGCGGCGTGGATGATGATGTATAGGGATAAATGCCATAGTCCAGATCGCGGAGTGCACCAAGCTGAGCCTCAAACAGAATGCCTTTATCCTGTCTTTCCTCCAGAAGGCGCCCTGCATCGCAGATATAGGGACGCAGCTTTTCGCCGTACTCCCTGCAATACGCCAGAAGCTCGTCATATTGATACGGCTCACATCCGTAGCCGGGTACGTAGACATCGTTTTTCCAGTCTACCAGGCGCTGCAGGCGAAGCTTCAAGGTTTCCTCATGCAGCAAGTCCCCCATGCGCAGTGCTTTTTTGTAGGCACGATCAGCATAGGCGGGGGCGATACCGCGCAGCGTGGACCCAAAATGCGCCTTGCCCAGACGTTTTTCTTCCATCTTGTCTTCCAGCGGAGAAATTGGGAGAACTGCCGTTGCACGGTCTGAAATGCGCAGATTATCCGGCGACACGGACACTCCGCGCGCACGAAGGCCCTCCATCTCGGTCACCACATGGTGCAAATCCACCACGCAGCCGGTTCCCAGCAGATTCATTTTATCGGGATGCAGAATGCCGGATGGGATCAGATTCAGCTTAAACTCTCCCTGATCGGTCACGATTGTATGTCCGGCATTGTTGCCGCCCTGATAGCGAACAACGGTACCGTACTGCGGAACAAGATAATCCACCATGCGGCCCTTGCCCTCATCGCCCCAGCAAATTCCTACAATAGCGCAATTGTGCATTGTGATTTCCTCCTTTCGGAAAACAAGGAATTATAATACGCCAGCCGCTTTTTTATGTCAAGAACGATGCAGTAAAAAAGCAGCGGAATGCTGCCTTTTTTTGTTGTCAGATATGCTCTACTGCCTTGACAGTATAGCCCTGCTTTTCGACTGCGGCGCGCAGAGCAGCGTCATCGGCACCTGCCGCATCGCTGATTAAAGCGCATTTGTCCTCAAGGCGGATTTCTGCCTTGCAGCCCAGTGCTTCCAAAGCCTTTTGAACACGTCCCGCGCAGTGCTGGCACATCATGCCTTCAATGGTCATCTTAATCATGGTTCATTCTCCTTTTGTTTTAATTTTATATCAACGAGGTCTGACCCTCGTCGGCATCGCCGAAAAGTTCGGTAAGCGTTACCTGGTTGGTATCCTTCAGTCCTTCCAATGCCCCGGCAGAGCGCAGCAGTTCCACCACTGCCGCGGAAACATGGCCGCGAATTTTCAAATCCTCTATCGACAGGAACGGCTTGGAACGTGCATCCACGATACCCTGTGCTGCAGCCTCACCCAAACCGCCGATGGCGGTAAACGGAACCCGCAGTGCACCGTCCTCCATGGTAAAGTCCTTTACATCGCTCTTGTACAAATCCGCAGGAAGGAAGCGGAACCCTCGCATTACAAACTCCAATACCATTTCGAGCGCCGTCTGGGCATCCTTTTCCTTGGCAGTGGCCTTTTGATCATTTTCCTGACACTCGCGCAGGCGCTGGCGCACAAGCTCCGGCGGCAAGATCATGGTAGCGGCATCAAAACCCGTGGCACGAATGGTAAAATATGCCGCATAATAGGCCAGCGGCATATGAACCTTAAACCAGCCAACGCGAAGGGCCATCGTCACATACGCAACGGCATGTCCCTTGGGGAACATGTACTTGATCTTTTTGCAGCTGTCCACAAACCATTGGGGCACATTGTGCTCGGCCATGGCAGCTTCCATCTCGGGCTTTAATCCGCGTCCCTTACGCACGCTTTCCATGGTATCAAAGGATATTTTTGCAGGCACTCCCTTTGAAATCAGGTAGTTCATGATATCATCGCGCGTACAAATGCATTCTTTCAGGGTGGCGGTTCCGCTGTTGATCAGATCTTTTGCGTTTCCGAGCCATACATCCGTGCCGTGAGACAGGCCCGAAATGCGGATCAGTTCCTCCATGGTGGAAGGCTTTGTTTCATCCAGCATTCCGCGCACAAAGGCCGTTCCGAATTCGGGCAAGCCCAGCGTGCCTGTGGTACAGTTGATTTGCTCAGGCGTTACGCCAAGGGCGGCGGGACTTTGGAACAGCGACATGACTTCCTTATCGTCCAGTGGGATTGTCTTGTAGTTGATGCCGGTGATCCTCTCCAGCATATGCATCATAGTCGGATCATCGTGTCCCAGAATATCCAGCTTTACCAGGATATCATGCATGGAGTTAAAATCATAGTGCGTGGTGATAATGC
>CAVFPH010000097.1:0-5048 GCA_963624325.1 bacterium | reverse complement strand
AATCCAAGACGGGGATCAAGGCGGATGGTATCTACGGCACAGAAACGCATACTGCACTGATGGCGGCAGTCGGGGATGCGGATGCGCAGATTGAAGCAGAGACAACCGCAGACGACAGTGCTCCCACAGAAAATGCAGAGGCAACAGCCGGTGCCACCGTAGTCATTGTATCGAAAGGCGGCAAGGTGAATATCCGTTATGGCAACGATACAAAGTATCCCCGCATTACCACGGTTGCTCCCGGCAGCACCTTCCCGCTGGTTGCCACTGCGCAAAACGGGTGGCACGCAATTGCGGTTGACAGCTGTGTAGGCTGGGTGTCGGGGGAATATTCAAGGGTTATCTGAAAGCGCGTAATGCCGCACATGAGGTCCGCTGAAATGCCAGAGGTTGATAAAATATATGCTGAAAATGTCTTCATTTTGCTTGACTTATCTTCGCCTTTGAGTGATTGATATCATCGTAAACCGAAGATAACCGAAAGGAGATCATTATGATTCAGGCATCTGCACTTCATCCTTCCGACAACACTCCCCTCCGTGTGGCCGCATACTGCCGTGTCAGCACGGACAAGGAACTGCAGGAGGGCTCATATGAAACCCAGCAGACATACTTTCAGCGGTACATTGCGGAGAACCCCGGCATGATACTGGCGGGAATATACGGGGATCTGGGGAAATCGGGACGCTCGGTGCATGGACGGCAGGGGCTGCAAGCCCTGCTTCGGGACTGCGAAGCCGGAAAGATCGACCTGGTGCTTGTCAAGTCCCTGTCGCGCTTTGCCAGAAGCCTGTCGGACTGCCTGACCCTTGTCCGCAGGCTTAAAGAGCTGCATATTCCCGTGATATTCGAGAAAGAAGGCATCAACACCATGGAAGGCTCGGGAGAATTGCTGCTGTCCGTCATGGCGTCCATCGCGCAGGAGGAGAGCAAAAGTATCGGGGAAAACCTGCGCTGGTCGGTAAGCCGGAGCAATGCCAGGGGCGAACCCTTCTTTCATCCGTCCTACGGCTTCCGCAGGGCGGAAAACAGCCGAAAATGGGTGATTCAGCCGGATGAAGCAAGGCGTGTCAGGTACGCCTTTAGGATGGCGGCAGCGGGAGAATCAAGCTATCGGGAAATTCTCGAAGCATTGAATCAAATGGAGCAGGAAGAAAAGGCCGGCCAGGTCTGGAGCAAAAAGCGCCTGATCTACCTTCTGACCAATGTGGCCTATATGGGCGACTGCCTGACGAACCGTACCTATCATGTCTATACGGATAAGAAGATCATCCTTCCCAACCGCGGCGAGCGGGATCAGTATTATATCGAGGATCATCATCCTGCCATTGTCAGCCGGGAAATGTTCGAACGGGTGCAGCAGGTCATGAAAAGCGGCTTGCTGCACTCTTCTTATAAGCGGCGGACACCGCAGCAGCTGGCCTTACTTCGGGAAGCGCGGTGGAAACAGGCGGGATAATGTATTTGTCGGCTCAGTTCGAATTACATCTTGAAAGGAAGAGAAAGCCATGGAATGCACTGTTCGGAAAGCACAGGCGGGAATCATCCCCCAGCAAGCCGCTTCAAAAAAGCCCCTCCGCGTGGCTGCCTACTGCCGTGTCAGTACGGATCGGGTCCAGCAGCTGACCAGCCTGGAAGCGCAAACGGAAGTATTCACCCGCCGTATCTTGACGCATCCCGGCTGGGAACTGGCGGGCATATACGCAGATGAAGGCCTGAGCGCCACATCAACCGCCAAGCGTGCGGCATTTCAGCGCATGATGCAGGATGCGAAGGATGGAAAAATCGATTACATCATTACCAAAAGCCTGTCCCGCTTTGCCCGAAACACGTTGGATTGCCTGACCTGCATCCGCCAACTGCAGGGCTGGGGTGTAAACCTGTTATTCGAAAAGGAGAACATCGACACCGGCACCGCACTTTCTGAAATGCTCCTTACCGTGCTGGCTGCCTTTGCGCAGGAAGAAAGCCGCTCCATTTCGGAGAACATCAAGTGGGGATTGCGGAAAGGATATGCCAACGGTCAGGTGCGCTGGCAGCAGCTGTATGGTTACCGAAAGGGCAGGACAAGCGGAAAATCCTGCGATGCGGAATGGCTCATTGAACCCGATGAAGCGAAGGTCGTTCGGACGCTCTTTGACCGCTACGAGCACGGAGACAGCCTGGCGGACATCCTGAAAACGCTCAAAAATACCCCCAGCCCCAACGGCAAGGGCAAGTGGACCGTGCATGCCATATGGAACGTACTGACCAATGAAAAGTACGTGGGCGATGTGTGCACGCAAAAGTACATAACGCAGGATCATTTAAGCCATAAGGCGGTACGCAACGCTGCGGGAAATGTACCCAGCTATTATCTTCGGGATCACCATACACCCATCGTCAGCAGAAAAACCTTTGAGCGGGTGCAAAAGATCCGCGCAATGCGGAACAACAAGCAGGGCGGCATGCAGTATCCATATGGTGCGGTCAGCCTGCAATGTCCCTGCTGCGGGCAGCAGCTGATTCAGCGTCAGATGCGCACAAGCAGCGAAAAGCTACTGTGGTGCTGTTTTGGGGATCATGGCTGCCGCGGGTATGCAGTCAAGACATGGCAGTTAAACGCGGCTGTGCTGGATGCGTGGCGGAATCACTCAGATCAGCCTGTCCCCGAAACAGTGGAATATTGGTGGCTGGATGAATATGCGGAGAAGATTCAGCCGACACAGGATCATCGGATAACGGTTCACTGGAAGGATGGGAGCAGCAGTGAGGGGATCATCCCCGTCCAGGCATGGCAGCATGAGCCGGCACGAATACTGGAATGCTACAGACGTTATATCGAAGACCTGGAGCATGGCAGACGGGATGGGCGCTTTCCCGTAACACCTGAGGAAAAACAGCGGGCCAAGGACAGAGAGAAGGTGCATTATGCAGGTTCGCAGGATTGAAGCAGCTTCTCGGCATCGGCAGCTGCGGGCAGCCGCATACTGCCGTGTCAGCACCGACAGGGATGAGCAGGAGGAAAGCTACGAGAAGCAGATCGCTTATTACACGGAGCTGATTTGCGGAAACCCAAACTGGACATTCGCGGGGATCTATGCCGATCACGGAAAGAGCGGAACGGACGCGAAAAAGCGTCCCGATTTTCAGCGGATGATGCGGGACGCATTGGGCATAAGCGATGAAAGCGGCAAGCCCGATCCGCAGCGGCGGAAGATTGACCTGATCTTCGTTAAGAGCATATCCCGCTTTTCCCGAAATATGGTGGACTGCGATCGTGCGGTAAAGGAATTGAAAGCCGTAGGGGTTGAGGTGCGGTTTGAAAAGGAAAATATCAGCTCTTTTGATCCGACGGCGGGGTTTGTTTTCTCACTGCTTGCCGCGGTAGCCCAGGATGAGAGCCGTTCCATCTCGGAGAATGTCCGTTGGCGCTACGCCAACCGCTTTGCCAAAGGCGACTACAATATCGGCAGCAACCGCATTTTGGGGTATGACAGCGCAGATGGCAAACTGGTACCCAATCGGGATGCAACCGCGGTGAAACGTATCTTTGAACTGTACACACAAGGCAAATCACCGGCCGAAATTGGGATCGAGCTGGCTAAAAACGGCTTTTTAGGCATGCGCACCCATCGTCCCATGACAAGCGCATCCATCCAAAGCATTCTGCGGAATGAAACCTACACGGGGGATAAGCGCCTGCAGAAGAATCCGCCGCTGGATTATTTGACCAAGAAGCCCGATCCTAATGTCGAACACGTGTCCTATTATCTCAAGGACGATCATGAAGCGATTATCGACCGTGCTGCATGGGAGCAAGCGCAGGAAATGCTAAAACGGAAGCAGGAAGAAGCGAATCAGGGCATATACAAGCATGGTGAACAGCATCCTCTGTACGGCAAGCTTTTCTGCGGTCTTTGCGGCGCACCCTACAAGCGCAGAACCCTGCGGGAATGCAGTGCGCGCGGCGGCGAACGCTACAAAGCCTGGAACTGCAGAGAACGGCAAAAAGGCAAGGGCGGCAATGGGTGCAGAAACCGGATTGTCCGAGAGATCCCGCTGACAGAAGAGATTGAAAGACAAACGGGCAAGAAAATCGACGGGGCAGCCTTGGAAGACATAGATCGTATCCTTGTGTACGAGGATCGCATCAAGGTTGTCCCGAAATGATGAAATATGAACTGAATATATTCAAATCCCCATTCTACAGGCTGTACAAAAGTGCATGACCTGCAGAATGGGGATTTTTTCTTTTGGACGAATTGCGAAATCAGCCCGTCAGCACACCTGCTTGGCTACAACCTTGCATCTTTTTCCGCAGAAGGCGATGCCATAAGTCCAGATTTTTTCTACGCAGAAGCGACGCAGTACCGCTGTGTAATCTTTTTCTTCGATTTGCTTCATAGCGATGTCGCAGGCAGTATCCAGCTGATCAACCGTTTTGACTTCTTTCAGCTCGACAACGCAGCCAAACGTATTATCTTCTCGTTCGATGATAATGTCCGCACGGCCGATGCCGGCTTCTGCGTTGGAAGACACGCGCCAGTCAGCACAGGTGTTAAGCAGAGCTAACAGGAAACCATGATAAAAGGATTCGTAGGCATCATAGTAGCTCACAGTGGAAACCAACTGCTTATTCAGATAATCGGTGATTTCTTTGGTATCGCCGTTTTCGAAAGCGGTATACAGGTCCGTCAGCTTTTCGGCCTCGGCTGAAGCCTTGTCATTAAACCACTCCAGCACCTGAATTTTGAAGATTTGCCGTATTTCACGATTCGGTATGCAAAGCACGTATTCGCCTTTTATGGGTCTCTTAGTAACAGTCAAATAGCCTGTCATATATAGCAGGCTCCACACATTGGTGATATTTTTGCTAATTTCGCTATGCGTGAGCTGTTCATTTAGGAACTTTGTGACCGTTCGACCCTCAATTAAGTCCTCTATTTCCATGCGAGCTGTACCGGTAGTGGCCATCTTGATCAGATTGCGGACCATATCGTTGCCGCTGGTATTCATCCAATACGCCTTTGGCTCGGCTTGTGGGTCACTGCGCAGGTCATCACAGT
>CAVFPH010000096.1:0-5063 GCA_963624325.1 bacterium | reverse complement strand
TATACCGATACCGTCTCGGCTGTCAAGGCGGGCGAATCCTTCCGCGTTTCCTTCCTGCCCGGAATAGGACAATTCAAAAAAGCCAAGGAGGCTGCCGCAGCATCGCGGCAGCCTCTGCTTGTTATTGAGATTTATCGTACTTGTCCCTGACCGAACCCCGTTTTTTGGCGGTTGCATATTCTTTTGCAATTGTGTATAATAGAAAGGGTGTGCCCAAGGCTTAATGGGCAATCTGCCAAACGGGCGGCATGCCGCCATATGAGGAGGAACCATGGCTTTCCGCAGTTTATTGGACAGCGTTAAAAATTTCTTCGGTCCCAACAATTCTTTCTTTAACGGCCCGCGCGCGGAGGAGGAAACAACCGACAGCACAGGCAGCCCGGCCGATGCCGAGCAGTATATGCAGGCGCAGCAGAGCACCCCGCAGCAAAATCCGCAGGGATATACACAGCCGTCCTATGATTCGCAGCCCCAGCAGGCTGCCTATCAGACTCCCGTATATCAGCCGGCACAGCAAACAGCCTATACCCAGCCTGCCTATCAACAAAATCCTTATGCGGCTCAGCCTTATCAACAGCAGCCTGCACAGCCTCAGCAGCAGGTTTATTCCACATCCCCGCTGCAGCAGGGCTATCAGCCGCCGCAGCAGCGCAATCGCCGTGCAGCTCAGCATACGCAGCAGCCTGAGGCAGAGAATGTGGTGCCTTTCCCGGGCAATGTACAGCAGCCCCAGCCTGCCCCGCAGGCGCAGCAGACACCTGCAAAGCAAATTTCCGCCTGTGTTGTGAACGCACGCAGCATTGCCGATTGCCGCAATGCCATCGGGATTCTGCGTACAGGGGACTGCGTAATTGCGGTGATGGACAGCATTGCCGACCAAGCCGAGGTACGCCGCTATGTGGATACGCTGAACGGCGCATGCTTCTCTTTGGGATGCACCATGACGCGCCTTTCCGCCCGTGTGGGCGTATATTTGCTGGCGCCTGCCGGTATGCAGGTGTATACGGACCGCACCACAACGCAGATGAACGCGCAGTCGCGTGCTCCTCAGCGCAGCGCTTCCGGCATGCAGCAGGGCATGTTCCAGTCTCCGTTTGCCGCGCAGCAGGGACAGATGCCCTACGGCCAGGGTGGCTATCAGCAGACAAATCCCTTTATGCCGCCGCAGAGCGCATATGCGCAGCCGCAGCAGCCTGCGTTTTCGGAACAGCAGCCCTCCCAGGGGTACATCCCTGACAGCGAAGGGGCAGAATATGCCGGCAATGCTGTGTAAAATGTAAACAATCGGCCATCGGAAAAGATGACCGATTTCCATATTGTGATGTTTAACCAACATTCTACGCAATGAAAGGAGCTTATCCATGCCTATCACTGTTGCCGCGATTGAGGAAAAAGAATTTAAGACCAAGGTTCGGGGCTATGATCCTGTAGAGGTAGACGAGTTTCTGGATGAAATCTGTGACGAAATGGTCGTCATGAGTGAGGAAATCTCCAATCTTCAGGCTCGTCTGGCACAGGCTTCCCGCACACAGATGTATGCCCAGCCCGCTCCCCAGCCGCAGCGTGATGCCAATGCGGAGGCGTCTGACAGCGCACAGCGTCTGCTGGCCCGCGCCCAGAAAATGTACGATGATACCATCGCCGATGCTAAGCGCGAGGCCGATGCCATCCTGGCCAATGCCAATACCCAGGCACAAAATGGACAGTCTGCTGCTCTGACGGCCGAATGTGATGCACTGCGTAAGCAGGTTGCCGATCTGCGTGCTTCTGCTCGTTCCTACCGGGATCGTCTGCTGCAGCTGCTTGAACAGCAGCGGGAGCTACTGAATCAGAATTCCGAGTTGTTCTGATTTCTTTCCGGACAATGCCTGCCAGATATTACGGCGCGCTGGAAGCGGGCGGCACTAAGATGGTGCTCGGCATTGCGGATGAAAGCGGGAACATTTTGCACACGCGTACCCTGCCGACACGTTCGCCCACCGAAACCGTGCCCCAGATGATTGATTTCTTCTCCCGCTATTCCGTATGCGCCCTTGGAATTGCCTCATTCGGTCCCGTTCAGGTTCATCCCGAAGCGCCCGATTACGGCACAATATTGAATACACCGAAGCTTGCCTGGCAAGGGTATCCGCTGTGCGAAACACTGAGCCGCGCTTTGGGTGTGCCCTTTGTCTGTGATACCGACGTAAATGCCGCTGTACTGGCGGAGGTACATCTTGGCGCGGCAAAGGGGCTGCACAGCTGCCTGTATCTGACGGTTGGCACGGGCATCGGCGGCGGATTGTATTGCGAAGACCGCCTGGTGCACGGCATGCTTCATCCCGAGTGGGGGCATATGCTGATTTCTCCCCGTGCGGATGATCCTGCGCCTGACGGTTTTTGCCCCTTCCATAAGCACTGCGCAGAAGGTCTTGCCTGCGGTCCTGCCATCGAAAAGCGATGGGGGATGCCTGCAAGCAAGATGCCCGACGATCATCCCGCATTCGATCTTGAGGCATATTATCTGGCACAGGTGTGCGTAAATGCATTGATGGCTGTATCGCCGGAACGTATTTTGCTGGGTGGCGGCGTAATGCAGCGTACCGCTTTGCTGCCGCAGGTGCGCAGCTATGTAAAGCAGCTGCAAAACGGATATATTTCATCCGATCGTTTGGCCGATCTTGATACCTACATTCAGTCTCCCGCACTTTATCCGAACAGCGGCCTGATTGGCGCCGCACTGCTGGCACTGTCTGCCGATCGATAATAAGGAGCATTTGTCATGCAGACCACCGCTTCCCCCACACCGGACATTTCCATCACGCAGGATTTGCAGCACGCTGCCGGCGCGTTGTCTAGGCTCTATGATGATTTGCCGATGATACTCACACGTCTGCTTGCCGCAGGGGTGGCGATTGTCGCCGGCATTTTGCTTTTGCGCCTCTTTCGTCGTCTGATCAACAAGCATCTTCGCTATCGTGAGGGGACCACACGCCGCACCATGCAGCAGGTGGAAACCCTGCGTTCCCTGATCAGCAGCATTATCGGATACCTGATGTATTTCTTTATCGCTTTGGTGGTGCTGCGAATCTTCGGCGTGGACCTTGCATCCCTGCTGGCCGTGGCCGGCATCGGCAGCATTGCCCTGGGCTTTGGTGCGCAGACACTGGTCAAAGATATTATCAGCGGCATGTTCCTGTGGATGGAGGGCAACATTAACGTAGGCGATGTGGTAACGCTTGCAGGCTACACCGGCAAGGTAGAGGCAATGTCCCTGCGCACAACCACGCTTCGCAGCACAAACGGCGCATTGTACGCGATTCCGAACGGCGATATCCGCACGGTTTCCTGCCGTTCACGCGGTGCAAGCATGGCGCAGGTCAATATTACCGTTGGCGTTGGGCAGGACCTTGCCTTTGCTCAAAAGGTGATTGAGGAAGAATGCACTCTGCTTGCGAAACGGCTGACGCTGAAGCAAACGCCCATCCTATACCCTGCCATTGCCGGAGACGCCCTGCGCGTGACCATGCGCGTGGAATGTCCCTGCGAGCCAGAGGAGTGCTGGCATCTGGAGCGCGAGATTCGGCTGAGCCTTTATGAGCGCTTTCGCAAAGAAAATATAAAAACCTAAGAAACTGACATGCACCCCTAATACTATGTGCTCAGTATTGGGGGTGCATAGTATTTTCAAAAGGTGCTACAATAAACATCCGAAAACCGTAAGTGAATGACGGCGTCTATATACCTGTGACAATGGATTTCTTTGAAATTCAGTATCTATGGCTTTGCCAAGTGCTTTTGCGCTGAAGCGCATCTGCGCGGACAGTGCAAAATGATTTCTGTCGGTTTCAAACAAAAAAGACACAGACATTGCATCAACGTCTGCGTCTTTTTGGTGCGGATAGCGGGATTTGAACCCGCAAGCCAAAGGCGATTGATTTTAAGTCAATTGTGTATGCCGTTCCACCATATCCGCGCGGCAACAAGGATCACCGCTAATGCGCGGCGATGCTGTAAATATAGCACATTTTTCGCTTTTGCGCAAGGATTAGTTCGAAGATTATCACAGATTTCAGCATAAATAAGCGAGAAAATATGCAACCACTGCAGCAAAATTCTTTTCTTGCACGGATCTGCCTGCGGAGGCCTCGGATGCAAAAAAGGCGAGGGAAAAGTGCTCTTTTCGGCACGCCGACGGTTTGCATCAATTGTAACATGGTATTCAAAAATAGAATAGCTGTTTGACCCGTACTGTATAAATTGGGAAAATTTCTTTTCGTAATCTGCCAAATTCTGTACCAATGTGTTGACTTTATATAAAATTCGCGATATAATGCACCTTGAATAGAATACCATGTCCCATTAAATGAAAGTATCGGGGGTAATACCATGGGTTTAGAAGTGATTCGTACCGTTATGCAGCGCCAAGGCGTAACCAGCGATGCGCTCTCTGCGATGAGCGGCGTACCCAAGAGCACAATCGACAAGATCGCATCGGGCGCGACGGACAATCCGCGCTATAAGTCTTTGCAAAAGCTGGTTGATGCACTTGGCATGACGCTGGACGATTTCATCCGCATTGTGGAAAATAAAGAGCGTTCCACCGATGAGGATATTCTGATTTCCGTTTTCCACAGCATGAACGCTGACGGCCGTGCCCGCGCCATGCAGCTTTTGCAGGATATGGCAGACAGCGGCCACTATCCCATTCATTTGATCGGCAAGGATGAATAACGGTACAAAAGACTGCCCGGGGATGATATGATCCTGACGGGCAGCTTTTTTACGTACCGGAGCAATGCGGACATGAATAAACATCTTCTGAAATAAATAGGCCGCATTTGCTGCGGCTGACATGCTGCAATGCAGGTCGGCATCACCGACCTGCGGGAAAGCATATCAGCCGGGCGCATGCGGCTTTATCATGCGATGCTTATTTTACGCCGAAGCTGTACACGGTCTGCGTTTCATAGGGGACGCCGGCACGAAGCAGAACACTTGGAAAATTCGGATGATGAATGGCATCGGGATGATGCTGGGTTTCAAGCGCAAGGCCGGCATGGCAGCCATATGCTGTTCCATGA
>CAVFPH010000095.1:0-5539 GCA_963624325.1 bacterium | reverse complement strand
CGATCGTGCCGATGTTTACATGCGGCTTCGTGCGCTCAAACTTTTGCTTAGCCATGGGAATAATCCTCCTCTTTAATCAGAAAGATGTTAGTTACTTGCCGACAACCTTCTCCGCAATGGAGCGAGGCACTTCGGCATAATGATCGAACTGCATGGTGAATACGCCGCGGCCCTGTGTACGGCTGCGGAGGCTGGTAGAATAACCGAACATCTCCGACAGCGGGGCGACACCGTGCACAACCTGCTCGGTGTTGCGGGATTCCATGCCCTGAATCTGGCCGCGGCGGGCGGTCAGATCGCCGATTACATCGCCCAGATACTGCTCGGGGACGATGATTTCCAGCTTCATCATGGGCTCCATCAGCTTGGGCTCTGCCTTGGCCATGGCTTCCTTGAAGGCCATGGAGCCGGCAATCTTGAATGCCATTTCGCTGGAGTCCACATCATGGGAGGAACCGTCGATTACGGTTGCCTTGAAGTCCACCACTTCGAATCCGCCCAAGATACCGTTCTTGGCGGCTTCCTGAATACCCTTGTCGATTGCGGACATAAACTCCTTGGGCACAACGCCGCCGACAGTCTTGTCCTCGAACTGGTAGCCCGTACCGGGCTCCAGGGGAGTCAGGGTGATCACGCAGTGACCATATGCGCCGTGACCGCCCGTCTGACGGACATAACGGCCTTCGCCCTTGGCTTCGCGGCTGATGGCCTCGCGGTATGCAACCTGAGGCTTGCCAACCTTGGCCTCAACTTTGAACTCGCGCATCATGCGGTCCACGATGATTTCAAGGTGCAATTCGCCCATGCCGGCGATGATGGTCTGGCCGGTCTCATGATCGGTCCAGGTGCGGAATGTGGGATCTTCTTCAGCCAGGCGCTGCAGAGCGATGGACATCTTTTCCATGCCTGCCTTGGTGCGCGGCTCGATGGCAACCTGAATAACGGGATCGGGGCAGTCGATCGATTCCAGGACAACGGGGGCCTTTTCATCGCAGAGGGTATCGCCGGTGCTGGTGTTGTTAAGACCGACAACGGCAACGATCTCGCCCGAATAGGCGGCGTCCAGCTCCTCACGATGGTTGGCGTGCATCAGCACGATGCGGTTGAAGCGCTCGCGCTTGCTCTTTTCGACGTTCAGTGCGGTCTGGCCGGCGGTAATCTTGCCGGAGTAGACGCGCAGGAAGGCCAGTTTGCCCACAAAGGGGTCCACCATGATCTTGAAGGCCAGGGCGGCGAAAGGCTCGTCATCACTGGGGTGACGCTCCACCGGCTCACCGCTGTGGGGATTCTTGCCGACGATGGCAGGGATATCCAGCGGGGAGGGCAGATAGTAGACAATTGCGTCCAGCAGGGGCTGAACACCCTTATTACGATAAGAAGTGCCGCACAGCACGGGCGTCATACGGTTATGAACCGTAGCCTGGCGGATGCCGGCTTTGATTTCATCGATGGTCAGGGACTCGGGATCATCCAGATACTTTTCCATCAGGTCGTCGTTTTCTGCGGCGACGGCCTCCACTAACTCCTCGTGCATCATCTGGGCCTGATCAGCAAGATCCGCGGGAATCGCTTCCTCGCGAATGTCCTTGCCTTCGTCATCATAATAGACTTCGGCTTTCATGGTGATCAGATCGATAATGCCGCGGAATGTAGCCTCAGCACCGATGGGAAGCTGGATGGGAACCGCATTTGCGCCCAGACGCTCTTTCATCATCTGGACAACGCGCATGAAGTTCGCGCCCATGATATCCATCTTGTTGACGTAGGCAATGCGGGGCACGCCATACTTGGTTGCCTGGCGCCAAACCGTCTCACTCTGAGGCTCAACACCGCCCTTTGCGCAGAACACGGCCACAGCGCCGTCCAGCACGCGCAGTGCGCGCTCGACTTCCATGGTGAAGTCCACGTGACCGGGGGTATCGATAATGTTGATACGGTGGCCAAGCCACTGGCAAGTGGTAGCGGCCGACTGGATGGTGATGCCGCGTTCCTGCTCCTGTGCCATAAAGTCCATGGTGGCGCTGCCCTCATGGACTTCGCCCAGGCGATGTACGCGTCCGGTATAGAACAGGATGCGTTCGGATGTGGTCGTTTTGCCGGCGTCGATGTGAGCCATGATGCCGATATTGCGTACCTTTTCAAGCGGATGGCTTCTGGGCATGGAAAGCGTAATCTCCTTACTTCTTAATTAGTTGTTATATCTGAAAGATGCAGCGCCTATGCGGCGCGGGGCATCTTACCAGCGGTAATGTGCAAAGGCCTTGTTGGCTTCTGCCATGCGGTGCATTTCTTCCTTGCGGCGGACGGCGTTGCCGGTATTGGCGGCAGCATCCAGCAGCTCGGCGGCCAGGCGCTCGGCCATGGTCTTTTCACCGCGGGTACGGCTGAAATCAACGATCCAGCGCAGCGCCAGGGTCTGGCGGCGCTCAGGACGGATCTCCATAGGCACCTGATAGGTGGCACCGCCGACGCGGCGAGCCTTGACTTCCAGCTGAGGCATGACGTTGGCCAGTGCCTGCTGGAACACTTCGTTGGCTTCTTTGCCGCTCTTCTGGGCGATGGTCTCAAATGCGTCATAGCACACCTGCTGCGCTACGCCGCGCTTGCCGTCCAGCATGATCTGGTTGATCAGCTTGGTTACTACAACCGTCCCGTATACGGGATCGGGGAGTACTTCACGCTTGGGGATAAATCCACGACGGGGCATTATGTTCCCTCCTTGATTGCGGTCCTTCCATCGGATTCGCTCTGGCATGTCAGCATCACGCCATACTGTGTGCAGTGCACCATGTACGCAGCACGTGTCCCGGCCGCATCCGCCGTTCCGAGCAGATGGGTTGGATACGCCGCCGCACCCTGTGCAGCAATCCCTGACAAAAGGAACCCCTGCGGTAATAAATTACTTCTTGGGGCGTTTCGCGCCGTAGAGCGAACGGCCCTGGCCGCGCTTGGCTACGCCAGCGGTATCGAGTGCGCCGCGAATGATGTGGTAGCGAACGCCGGGCAGGTCGCGTACACGGCCACCGCGGATCAGCACCACGCTGTGCTCCTGCAGATTGTGACCAATGCCGGGGATATAGCAAGTACCCTCAATCTGATTGGTCAGACGGATTCTCGCGATCTTGCGCAGAGCCGAATTCGGCTTCTTGGGCGTCGTGGTTTTGACGCTCAGGCATACGCCGCGCTTTTGCGGGCAACCCTGCAGGATGGGCGCAGTCGACTTTTTGACGACGTCTTCTCTTCCCTTGCGGATCAACTGGTTGATCGTAGGCATGGAAGCACCTCCTGATAATTGATCGGAGCGGGTTCTGTCCCGTCTCCTCCTATAAAACTTCCGCAACCCCCGGAAGCTATAGTCTTATTGAATTTCGGCAGCGGCGGCGCAGCCCACACCGATGCGGCACATGTGCCCCAGGGCGATCATGCTGTCTGCCTGAACGACCGGAACCTGCGCGGCCTGTGCGGCGGACAAAACCTGACTGCGCAGACTTTCCTGCGCATCCTGCGCGATATACACGCGCACGGCCTTGCCCTGGCTGACGGCGCGCATCGTCTGCCTGAAGCCCGCGGTCATTTTGCCGCTCGGCGATTCCGACGTCACGGTGCACACCCCCCGCTTTTGCCTGTATTGCCTATGAAATGAGGCGCACGCAAAAAGCGCTCCAGCCGCATATCACTGGCAACTGTATCATGATACCATTTGAAACTTTGCTTGTCAACTGCAATTTATCGGTTTTTTCGGGCATTTTCAAGGCAAATTTACGATTTGCACGATGCGGGAATTTTCTCGCCGAGGAATAAATCCCGCTTGCGCTCAGACATCTCATCTACCCGCGAAATATACTGGCGAATATCGCTGACGTTGAAGGCACGGCGGATAAATCCCTGCCGGTTAAACAGCCGTTTGCTGGCGGCACCCGCGCCCATGGCCAGCACGTTGGCCGTCTCCTCCATCATATCCACATTATACAGGCAGGCATGCTCGGGCAGGGCGTAGCCCACGTTTTCCTGATTGCCCGCCATGTACTTCTGCCGATAAAGGTAATACGGCTGCATGCCCATCGCGTGCGCGGTCTCCGCCCCGGCGCGCACCATATCGGCCACCATGGCACCGTCCGGCAGCTGCGCCTCCCACAAATGCAGAAGGCTGCTGCGCTTAATGGAAAGAGTATGCACAGTCATGCTTTCGGGCGCAAGACCGCGCAGCCACGCCAGGGTTTCGGTGAACATTTGCAGATTTTCGCCCGGCAGGCCCGCAATAAGATCCATATTGATATGGGTAAAGCCCATTTGTCTGGCCAAGGCATACGCTTCTTCCGTTTGCTTGCAGGTATGGCGTCTGCCGATGCGGACAAGCGTTTCATCGTGCTTGGTCTGCGGGTTCACGCTGATGCGCGTCACGCCGTAATCCAGCAGCACCTGCAGTTTTTCACGGTCGATGGTATCGGGACGTCCCGCCTCCACCGTGATCTCCCGGCATTGCGCGGTAAGCGGTGCCGCGGCGCTCAGTACACGGCGGAGCAGCGGTGCGGGCAGGGAAGTGGGTGTACCTCCTCCCATGTAAAAGGCACGCGGGCGCATGCCGGTTTCCGCCAGCAAGCGGATGGTTTGGCCGATTTCTTTTTCAAGTGCCGCCGTATAGGGCTCCAGCAATTCGCCTTTGCCTACCTCGCCGGACAAAAAGCTGCAGTAAGCGCAGCGAGATACGCAGAAGGGAATCCCGATATACAGGTCGATTTCATCCTGTGACGGCAGGGTCAGCCCTTGCTGCGTCTGCACAATCTCCCGCAGAACCGCAGCTTTTTCCGTGCTTACGTCAAATACCCTTTGAAGCTCCCGCACGGCCTCATCCATGTCCATTCCTTTTTCCAGGTTGGCATACAGCAAGCGGGTGGGGCGGATGCCCGTAAGGCTTCCCCATGGCGGAGAGTAGCCGAAACGCCGCTTCATCAGGCCGTATACGCCCAGCTTTGCCTGCCTGCGGCGCAGGCGCTTATCCACCACGGCATCCCCCGTTACGCGTTCGCGGGATTCCTCCTGCCGCTCGCCGTCCGTCACATGCACAATGCGCATGCCGTCGGCAAGCTCCTCGGTATGGCGAATCGTCATATCGCCGCCGTCCGTGTTGGGCAGGATGCCGACATTTCCCAGATACAGCCGCAAAACCTCCGCCATGTCACTGATCAGCGTTTCGGAGGCGGCATACAAAGATACCGTTTTCATAGGCTCCCCCGCAGCGCAGAAAGCTCCGCATTTCCGCCGTGACCGGGATAAATGTGCAGCCCGCCGTCCATATGCAGGATTCTGCGCAGCGAATGCACAAGATCACTCCAGCTGCCGCCGGGCAGATCGGTGCGGCCGTAGCCCGGGGCAAAGAGCGTATCCCCTGTAAACAGATCGTTTCCGCGCAGGTAGCAGACGCCGCCCGGCGTATGCCCGGGGGTATGCAGGACGGAAAAGGTCATGCCGGCAATATGCAGCGTATCGCCATCATGCACAAGATCGGTAGCGGGAACATTCGGCATGCGGTCCTCTGCGC
>CAVFPH010000094.1:0-5549 GCA_963624325.1 bacterium | reverse complement strand
CTACAATCTCGCCCTCCATTTTGGCCTGCTGATCCTTGGCAGCGTCGTACTCTGCGTTTTCACTCAAATCGCCGAAGGAGCGAGCCGTGGCAATCAGCTCGGAAATCTGGGCACGGCCGGTTGTTTTCAGATATTCCAGGCGATCCTTCAGCGCTTTCAAGCCTTCAGCGGTAATTTCGTTGCGTTTAACTTCACTCATGAGATTGTCCTCCTTGTTATGCGACAGCGCGTTTACTGCGCGCGGAAGCGTTCAAAAATTTGAATATCGTAGTATTGCTGCAGTTCACGATAAGTTTCCTGATCGCACACTGTCCACGCGGCAAGCAGCGGACGAAAGACAGATGCAACAATACGGAACGATATATTCGCATCGGTTTTGTAACCGTAGGCGATAAAGTCAGGCCGCCCAAGAAAATCAATCAGCAGGTACCCGAGGGCGATGCGGCGCAGCTTTTCTTTGAATGGCTTTTGCTTGAGAGGCGACATGAAAGCCAGCTGACCGCGCACGACAGAGCGGGCGTTTTTGCGATACCAGCGCACGGCGAAGGGATCAAAGGACTCGATGCAGTAAGCACCGTTATATTGGCTGAGACGCTGATGAACCGTTTGCGGAAGGGAATGATTGTAAAAATCGGTTTTCAGTTCCACAATCAATGGTACTTGGCCGTTGACCAATGACAGCACTTCGTCAAAGGTAGGAATGCGCTCGCTTGTTTTAAAAAGCGAAAGCTGCTGAAGCTCTGCCAGCGGAACATCGCACACACGGCGACCGTCTCCGCAGGAACGCTCCAATGTTTCGTCATGGTGTATCACCAGCACATGATCGCGCGTTTCACGCACGTCCAACTCAATACCGTAGCCCGCCTGTACGGCTTTTTGAAATGCCGGCATGCTGTTCTCGGGCACGCCGCGGGCGTTATCATGCAAACCGCGGTGCGCGTAGGCATAATCAGTCAGCTGTTTTGCACACAGTTTGCGGTGCAGCAGATTGGGTGCAATCAAGAACAGATAGAGAACAAACAAAAGCAACAGGATGCGGATAATCCAAAGCAGCGTCATTCCGGCAGCCTCCTTCCGCAGAGTCGATGCAAAGCTGCTCAATTCAATACAACCTGCAACTGGCATATTATACGATATTTTCCTTTCAATTGCAACCTTTGCATTGCTGTTTCGGCATAATTCCCGCGTCTGTTTATCTGCACTTTTTGCTTTGCTGCATACATAAATACATGTGATGAATGCAGAAAAAAACGCAGAAAAAATCAATGTAAAAATTTCGTCCAATATTGACATTAAACAAAATGGGATGTAAAATAACAATGTAACTCAAGGACACTGGAGGGAAAGATCATGTCTAAGTCGATGCTTTTGGTACCGGTACAGGAAGACGAACTGAGCCAGCCTTTGTATGTTGAGGGCACGCATAACCCGGATGAGCTGGCACGTGCCAGCGGCGTTTGGATTGCCGCTGCAGGTTCTGCGATGCTGCCTACCGGTGAATATAACGTCTGCGAAACCGAACGTTGGCTGTGGTTTGCCGTGGAAAACGGAACGGTTCAAATGGAGAATAATGACGTTTCATACTCTCTGCGCGGGGGGGACTGCTGCATGCTGCCGCCTGCTACACGCGGAATTACAGTTACCGCATCTCAGGAAGCGCGCGTGCTGTGGATGACGGTTGACGGCGTGCTCAGTTCTGCCTTCCTGCAGCGCATGGGTGCTCTGCCACATCGTGTAATGAAACAGGGGGCGCTGCCTTCCCAGCTAAACCTTGGACGCCATATCGTTCAGGCCATTGTCAGAATTGCCGCTGCGCAGGATGCCTCCAGTGCCCAGCTTCAGCAGCTTCTTTGGGCGATGCTCGCTTCTCATTCCGGCCAGCCCGTGGCGATGGACGCTGTTTTGTCGCATGAAATTGCCCGCGTAGTGGATGCCATGCGCAAGAACCAGTACCGTGACAGCTTCTCTCTGGCTGAAATGGCTTCCATCAGCCGTATGCCGGTTGAAACATTCCGCAAGCGTTTCGTGTCCGAGGTAGGCATGCCCCCGCAAAGCTATCAGCTCTTCTGCAAAATGGAGCGCGCCAAGACCCTGCTGAAGAATGGATCAACCGTACGCAACGCCGGCATTGAGGTTGGCATGAGTGATCCGTATCATTTTTCCAAAACCTTCAAAAATATTGTAGGGATGAGCCCGTCCGCTTACAGCAAAACCGCGCAGAAATAACGGGGTAATAAAAAATGCCCCTGATGACTGTGCCTCAAGCTCGGCAGATGAATGCACTTCAGCTTGCTTTTATGGGAGATACGGTGTGCGACCTTCTCACCCGCAGCGAACTGATGTTTACTTCTCTGCCAGTGAAGGAAATGCATAAAAGTGCTACAAAAATCGTCAATGCCCGTGCCCAGGCATCTCAGCTGCAGGCAATCAGCCATTTGCTGACACAGGAAGAAAAGGATATTGTCCAGCGTGCCCGCAATGCCCACATCGGACATCATGCTCCGCAAGCGGCCACTTTAGAGGAATATCTGATGGCAACAGGCTTTGAAGCGTTGATGGGGTATCTTTTTCTTACCGGACAGATGAACCGCGCTCAGATGCTTTTTCGACTGGGACGAATATAAAAAGAGGTCTCTATGCCTGAAACACACTTACATGTGGAATTGATTTCCCATACGCCTCTCCCCGAGCAGGTTTGCGCATTGGGCGCAAAACTGTGCTATGCCAAGGCAGATGTCAATGCGTTGCGTGAAAAGGTGTCCGCACAGGATCAGGATGCTTTTTTAGAGCGTATTATGCAGTCCGGGCATATGTCTGTACTGGAACATGCCAGCTTTACCTTCGCAATTGAAGGCGTCAGTCGCTCTTTGCTTGCCCAGATCACCCGCCACCGCATTGCTTCTTTCAGCGTACAAAGCCAGCGATATGTTTCATTGGCGGAAACATTTAACTATATCATGCCGCCGTCGATTAAGGCACTGGGTGAAGAAGCAATTTCACGCTACGATGCGCAGATGCGGCAAATGCAGGCATGGTATATCCAATGGCAACAGGAGCTGGGTGCGAAGGGGGAAAGCAGCAACGAGGATGCACGCTTTGTGCTGCCCAATGCCTGCGAAACGCGTATGATCGTTACCATGAACACGCGCGAATTGCTGCACTTCTTTGAACTTCGTTGCTGCTCCCGCGCACAATGGGAAATTCGAGCCCTCGCAACCGAAATGCTTCGCTTGTGCCGGGAAACTGCCCCCGTGCTTTTTGCCAATGCCGGCCCGGGCTGTGTGCGCGGTGCTTGCCCCGAAGGGGTGAAAAGCTGCGGAAAAGCAGCCGAAGTTCGGCAGAAATTTCAAAATCTTTGAGCATACCTACTTCTTACCGAAAGAAAGGCAAAAGAATGGCTTACTTTGATAACATGAACAAGAAGCATATGTCCAAGCAGGAACATATGCGGCAAGATGCCCGCAAAGCAGATGAAGGCACGGAGTACCGCGGCTTCAAAGCGAAAGACGGTCACGGTACACGGAAAATGGACATGTACCGCAAGGATGAACGCGGCGGATATCATGGCGGATACAAGCAAGATCGTCCTGCAGAACCGCGCAATGGTGGGTACAAGCAGGGACGTCCTGCAGAATCGCGCGGTGTCGGACCGCGGAAAGATGCAAATGACCGCCGTGATTACGGCAATCGCGGCAAGGATGATCGCCGTCCTGCTGCTTACCAGCGTCCGGAGCAGCCGCGCGATGAGCATCGGCCTGCTTCCGTGCACCCGGCAAATCATTATGCCACCCCAGCGCATATCGTGGCGACGCCCGCGAAACCCGTTCAGCATGCAGATGAAATGCTTGAAAATCTGCTTACCGGACGCAACCCGATCCGTGAAGCACTAAAATCTGGCAGAGATATCGAAAAGCTGATGGTGGCCAAGGGGGATCTGTCCGGCACTGCTCGTGAAATCATTGCCATGGCGCGCGAAGCACACATTCCCGTTCAGATGGTTGAACGGGTGCGTCTGGACGAGCTTGCACGCAATCATCAGGGGATGGTTGCTTTTGCCTCTGCATATCACTATGCCGATGTGGACGATATGCTGCGCCTTGCCGAAAGCCGCAATGAAGATCCGTTCCTGATCATCCTGGATGGTGTTACGGATCCACATAACCTTGGTGCCGTGATTCGTACAGCTGCGGCGGTAGGTGCCCATGGTGTAATTGTGCCGGAACGCCGTGCCGTTGGCCTGACGCCCGCTGCCGTAAAGGCATCCGCCGGCGGCATCGAGCATATCCCTGTTGCCCGCGTAATCAATCTGACCAATGAAATCAAAAGGCTGAAGGCTCGCGGCATTTGGATGTTTGGCGCTGATGCCGGCGGTGAAAATTATCACCATGTTAATTTTTCCGGTCCCTGCGCCTTGATAATCGGTTCGGAAGGCGACGGAATCAGCCGCCTTGTCCGGGAGCAGTGCGATCATATTGTTGCAATTCCGATGCATAATCCTGCCATGGAATCCCTGAATGCTTCCGTTGCAGCGGGAATTTTGATGAGTGCCGTTGCCGCAATGCGCGAATAAAGTCGTAAAGAGGAGCTAAGCATGCCTGACGGTTACGATGATATCGACAGACGGGAATTTGAAAAATACGGTCAGCTCAGCGATGATGAAGTTGTAAGTTTGGCACAGAACGGCGACGGCCAGGCGCTTGTTTATCTGCTGGACAAGTACAAAAACTTTGTTCGTGCCCGCGCCCGCAGCTATTTTCTCATCGGTGCCGATCATGAGGATATCGTTCAGGAAGGTATGATCGGACTGTATAAGGCAATTCGGGATTATAAAGCAGATAAGCAAACATCCTTTCATGCCTTTGCCGAGCTGTGTGTAAAGCGTCAAATTATAACGGCAATCAAAACCGCAACACGCCAAAAGCATGTGCCGCTTAACAGCTATGTTTCGCTCAACAAACCAATCTACGATGAGGAATCGGATCGTACATTGATGGACGTAATCGAAGGGCGTATCATCAACCCGGAGGATCTGTTTATCAGCCAGGAGCAGGTAAGCCACATCAATAAGCAGATAGATGTCTTGCTGTCTGATTTTGAAAAGCAGGTTCTTGAGGCATTTATGGACGGAAAAAGTTATCAGGAAATTGCCGTGATGCTCAATCGGCATGTAAAGTCCATTGATAACGCTCTTCAGCGGGTAAAGCGAAAACTCATGCATTTCAAAAACGAGAAAAAAGAAGAATAAGGCAGCGGCTTTCCGTCATGTTCCCCGCATAGAATTTTTTGAAAAGTCCTATGCGGGGAGTTGACTTTTAACTCATTTATAGGTAAAATAGTCTTGTTAGGCAAATGCCGGCTATTCCTGCGGGTGTAGTTCAATGGCAGAACTTCAGCTTCCCAAGCTGACCACGTGGGTTCGATTCCCATCACCCGCTCCATTCGCCGGATCATCTGCCGGCAGCAAAGTGTCCAAGCAATTGAGGAGGAACACCGAATGGCTAAGCAAAAGTTTGAGCGCACGAAGCCGCATGTAAACATCGGCACGATCG
>CAVFPH010000093.1:4504-5587 GCA_963624325.1 bacterium | reverse complement strand
GCATTAGCGCAGCTGGTAGCGCACAACACTGGCAGTGTTGGGGTCAGGAGTTCGAATCTCCTATGCTCCACCAGAAGCCTGGCAAGCAGAAATGCTTACCAGGTTTTTTGCGTGCTTAATGCAGCCGAATACAAGAAAGGGACAAAAAATGTCACCCTGCCATTGTCGGACGGCGGGGTAGGCATTTTTGTTATTTTGGAGGAATGAAGCAAGATGGAAGCACAGAAGACAGAAAATGTCGGAACCATGGAAAGCCGTTTTGCAACCGAAGATGTGCGCAAGCTGATTATGCAGTTTGCCACACCTGCCGTTGTTGCGGCAGTGGTGAATTCTCTGTACAATATTGTTGATCAGATTTTTATCGGGAGCGGGGTCGGATACATCGGAAACGGTGCCACAAACGTGATTTTTCCGCTGACAATCATTGCCCTGGCCTTTGCCCAGATGCTGGGTGACGGCGCAGCCTCCTACCTTAGCCTGAAGCTGGGGGAGGGGAAAAGGTGGATGGTGAGCGCGCCGTCAATAATGCCGTTGCCATGCTGACGCTGATGGGCGTTCTGTTCATGGTATTGGGGCTGATTTTCCTAAAGCCGCTTGTGCTGATGTTCGGCGCCACGGAAAACATTCTGCCATATGCTATGGAATACGGCCGCGTGATTGTAATCGGCCTTCCCTTTTTCATTGTGTCGGTGGGCCTGAACTCTATCCTCCGTGCAGACGGAAACCCGCAGGTTTCCATGACATCTATGCTTGCCGGTGCGGTCTTTAATGTTATTTTTAACCCTGTGCTGATTTACATTGCGCATTGGGGCGTGACGGGTGCAGCCATTGCTACCGTAGGCGGGCAGATTATTACCTGTGCCATTTGCGTGGTCTATCTGCGCAAGCTGAGGAACGTAAAGCTGGATACGCATCAGATGAAGCCTTCTCTGCACTATACCCTTGAAAACGCAAAACTGGGCATTTCCGGCTTTGTTGTGCAGATTTCCATTGTTATCAGTATGTTTGTTGCCAACAATATGCTGGTAAAGTACGGCGCGGCATCCAAAATACGGCTCGGATATTCCTTTGACCGTCATGCGC
>CAVFPH010000093.1:0-4494 GCA_963624325.1 bacterium | reverse complement strand
CAAAAAAATTGCGCTATTCAAAATATATGATTCCTTATCGAGAATTGCCTTTATCTTGACACAAAAAGCCACCGCCGCGGTTTATCGGCCGCGGCGGTGGCTTTGCATATGAAAATATCAGGAACGGATTTCAGCACCGAATTTCTCGCTGCAAACTTTCATGACCTTTTTCATGACGGGGGCAAGATGCTCTTCTGTCAGTGTCTGGTCGGGTGCACGGAAAATCAGCGAGAAGGCGGCACTCTTCATGCCCAGACCTACCTGCACACCGCGGAATACGTCAAACAGGCGGATATCTTCCAGCCATTCGCCGGCAGCATCGCGGATTGCATCCATAACAGGCCCCAAAGGCTGTTCATTGGGCATGACAAGGGCGATATCGCGGCTGACAGCCTGCATGCGGGAGATGGGCTTGACCTGTTCCATGGGCTTTGCACAGGCATACAAAGCGACCATATCCACTTCTGCCAGCAGGGTGACTTCGGGCAGATCCATGGTCTGCGCGATATCGGGATGTACCTGGCCCAGCACCGCGATGACTGTGTCACCATGCATCAGTTTGGCGCTGCGGCCGGGATGATAGTAGCAGTCTCCGCCGGGAATAACCCGAACGTCCACGCCTTCCTGCGCACAAAGCGCTTCCACGGCACCGCGAATGGTATAGAAATCCAAATCCTTGCCGTATGCACCGATAGACAGAGCAGGGGATTCGGTGATCAGACCTTCCTCGGTGCGGTGGGTTGCGTCAAAGAGCGTGCCGAATTCGTAAAGCATGGCACAGTCGTTTCCACGATTGTAGTTGCCTGCCAGGATGCGCAGCATGTCGGGGGCCAGTGTGGTGCGCATGCAGGCAGTATCCTCGCCCAGGGGATTGCGCAGCATCAGCGGATGCATGCGGGGATCATCCTGAGACAGTCCGAGCGCGGCAATAGATTTAAGGCTGACAAAAGAGAAGGCCATCATCTCATCATAGCCCAGCCCGCCCAGCACGCGGCGCACGCGCATTTTGCGCTGCATCAGGGGATTCAGCCCGCCCTGCGTGCTCTCACCGCGCAGACGAGTGGAGGGGATACGCTCATAACCCACCATGCGCAGCACTTCTTCGCATACATCTGCTTCGCTTTCCATGTCCTGACGATAATCGGGCACGGTGACGTGCAGAATATCGCCCTCGCAGGACACGGTAAAGCAGAGTTTGCGCAGAGCGTCCACCATTTCATCGGCGGTAATGGCAACGCCCGTGCGCGCCGCGATGCGGCGGACAGAGCAGTCAATGGTCTTGGGGGCATCCAGATGCTCGTAATAGTCATAATGGCCGCCGACAACATCGCCGGCATCCAGCAGATTGACCAGCTGGCAGGCGCGCTCCAGCGCGGTCATAATCGTCTTTTCGGATACGCCGCGCTCAAAGCGCCCGCTGGATTCGGTGCGGATGCCCATACGGCGCGCGGAAATGCGCGTGACGGCACGATCAAATGTGGCACACTCAAACATCACTTCGCGGGTGCCGTCGGTGATTTCGCTCTCTTCGCCGCCCATGATGCCGGCAAGCCCCGTGGGCCCCTCGGCATCGCAAATCAGCAGGTCGGTTGCCGCAAGGGTATGATCCTTGCCGTCCAGTGTGCGCAGCGTTTCACCATCCTGCGCCGTGCGCACGATAATCTGCCTGCCGCGCACCTTGTCCAAGTCGAAGGCATGCATGGGATGGCCGGTTTCCAGCATGACATAATTGGTGATATCTACGATGTTGTTGATGGAGCGCATGCCGGCAGCATGCAGTACCTGACGCAGCCACATGGGGGAAGGGGCGACACGGACATTTTTGATTACGCGGGCGGCATAGCGCGGGCAGCGGGTGAAATCCTTTACCGTTACCTTGACGTGATCGGCAATGTCACCGCCCACATCCTTTACTGTTATTTCGGGCAGCGTCAGTTTGGTTCCAAGTGCTGCCGCGGTTTCACGGGCAATGCCCCAGGCGCACAGGCAGTCGGGACGGTTGGCGAGAATTTCAAAGTCCGCCACATAGTCATCCAGACCGAAAATTTTGCGCACATCGGTGCCCAGCGGGTAATCTTCGTTGAAAATCAGCAGGCCGGCGTCCCCGACGGAGGGGTACAATTCTACCGGAACGCCGATTTCGGGGCCGGAGCAGAGCATGCCATAGCTTTCTACGCCACGCAGCTTTCCCTTTTTGATTTCGTGGCCGCCGGGCAGCTTGGCGCCGATCAGGGCCACGGGCACCAGGATGTCCTCGCGCACATTGGGCGCGCCGCAGACAATCTGCAGGGGTTCATCCTGACCGACATCCACCGTGCAAACGTGCAGATGATCGCTGTTCTCGTGATTGCGGCAGGTCAGCACGCGGCCGACTACCACGTTTTGACATTCCTCGCCCAGGTATTCAATGCCTTCCACGCCGGTTCCGTGCATGATCATGGTGCTTTCGTATTCGGCGGGCGATACGGGAATATCCGCATATTGGCGGATCCAGTTCATTGAAATTTTCATAATCTGTTATCCTCCTTAGCGGAACTGGCGCAGGAAGCGCTCATCGCCCTCGTAAAGCAGACGCATATCCTTGATGCCGTAGCGCAGCATGGTGATGCGCTCCAGGCCGATGCCGAAGGCGAAGCCGGTATATTCATTTGGATCAATGCCGCACATGGTCAGTACCTTGGGGTTGACCATGCCGCATCCCAGCACTTCAATCCAGCCTGTTCCCTTGCATATGCGGCAGCCCTTGCCGCGGCAGGAGATGCAGGTCAGGTCCACCTCGGCACTCGGCTCCGTAAACGGGAAGAAGGAAGGACGGAAACGGGTTTCAATATCGTCGCCGTACAGACGTTTGAACAGCGCATCCAGCGTGCCCTTCAAATCGCCCATGTTCACATCCTTATCGATTACCAGGCCTTCAATCTGATGGAAAACGGGGCTGTGCGTGGCATCCACCTCATCAGCACGGAATACGCGGCCCGGGCAGGCAATGCGGATGGGCGGCTTGCGGGTCAGCATGGTGCGCGCCTGAACGGGGGAGGTGTGGGTGCGCAGCACGATATTATCGTCTACGTAGAAGGTATCCTGCGCGTCGCGGGCAGGGTGATTCTTGGGCAGGTTCAAAAGTTCAAAGTTGTAGTGGTCCAGTTCGATTTCGGGACCTTCCACCACGTCAAACCCCAAGCCCGTCAATGCGGAGAGCACCTCATCCAACACCAGGGAGGTAGGATGCGCCACACCCAGGCGCGGAAGTTCTCGCGGCTCGGTCACATCCAACGCTTCACGCTGCAGCTTGCGCTCACGCTCATGGGCTTTGAGTGCCGTCAGGCGCTCATCCAGCATGGCGCTGATTTTTTCACGGCCGGCATTGATCATCTGACCGGCAGCGGGACGTTCATCGGGGCTCAATTGCCCCATGGAGCGAAGCAAAGCTGTCAGGGTGCCTTTTTTGCCCAGCACCCGCTGACGGGCCTCCTCCAGCTGCTTCACATCGTCCAGATGCTGCAGCTCCTGCTCCAGCTCGGAACGGATGGACTCGATATTCTCTCTGATGCCCATAGATACCCTCCAAAATAAAAAATCATCCCATGTGAAGCACATGGGACGCATACAGGCGTGGTACCACCCAATTTCCGCAGACAGCATCGCAGCCTGCGCTCTGATCCTGTAACGCGGATAGGACGGCACACCCTACTGGTGATTTCAGGTGAGCAGCTCAAAAGCGAATGCCCCGCCGCCATGCGGACGCCTTTCAGCCGATGAGCAGTCCTCTCTTTTGCACGGGGTCAAGCCGGGGGTTGTTCTTTATCAAAGCCGTTTGGCAGGTAGCACAAACGCGCAAGGCTATCTGGCCCGCGCGCCGTACTATACACTGCAGTGATAATGAATTGATTTTGCTGCTTAGGCTTTTGCGATCATCTTGGCAAGACGGGCCTTTTTACGGTTAGCCGCGTTCTTGTGGATGATGCCCTTCGCTACCGCTTTATCAATCGCGGAAGTCGTAGCGACATACTGCGTAGCGGCAGCATCTGCGCCCTCAGCCACAGCAGCATTGAGCTTGCGGATGGACGTCTTGACGCCGCTCTTCACCATACGGTTACGCAGGTTCTTGGTTTCGCTTACCTTCACGCGCTTCTTGGCAGACTGAATGTTCGGCACTTCCTTCGCCTCCTGTAAGTCTTGGTGCCGGACACTATGGACCAGCATCAGATATATTATCACAATGCTTCGCTAAAAGCAAGTATTTTTTTGCCTTTTTAACGAAAAGAATAAATTTGCCGACATATGGCAAGCTTTGCGCTTCTGCAAAAAAGCGGTTGACAATCCGCCGAGAGTATTATATAATAATCCTCGCTGCAACGGCATGCGGCCGTGGCGGAATCGGCATACGCGCACGTTTGAGGGGCGTGTAGGGAAACCTGTACGAGTTCAAGTCTCGTCGGCCGCACCATATCGAGTATTCATAAGGGATTTGACTTATGAATACTCGATTTTTCT
>CAVFPH010000092.1:612-5731 GCA_963624325.1 bacterium | reverse complement strand
TTCAGCGCGCAAGCTCAATTGAAGGCATTGAGACTCGTCTCGGCTACAACGCTACCGCGGGCTATCGTTACATCGTAAACGGCAGGCACGTCTTCTTGGAATATACCGAAGGCTCGGCTAATAAGCCCGGCACAGTTACGATTTTCGCACCATACTAAGAGAGTTGGAAGCGTCCATCGGAAGATGGGCGCTTTTGCATGCGCGGAAAAGATTATCCTTGTCGGCTGGCTTTTTTCTGTTCACTTCTTGCATCTGCACCCATGGTGTGATATGCTGAAAACGGAATGAAACGGAAACAGGAGATGATTTTAATGGTACAAGATGATGTACGGGGTTTGCTGGATTTTCTGCGGGAATCGCCGACCGCTTTCCATGCGGTGGAGAGCATTTGCAGCCGCCTGACGGGCTTTGAACATTTGCAGGAAAACACCCGCTGGCAGCTGAAGCCGGGCGGACGCTATTATGTTACCCGCAACCGCTCCAGCGTAATCGCCTTTACCGTGCCCGCGTGCGGGCTGGCGCCCTTCCAAATGATTGCCAGCCATACCGATTCGCCCACATTCCGCATCAAGGAAAACGCGGAATTGAGCGTGCGCGACAAATATATTCAGCTGGATGTGGAGCGCTACGGCGGCATGATCCTGAATACTTGGCTGGACCGCCCCCTGTCTGTGGCCGGACGGCTGGTGGTGCGCAGTGAGGACGGCGTGCGCTCTTTGCTGGTCAATCTGGATGAGGACAGCGCGGTAATCCCCAATGTGGCCATCCACATGAACCGCGAAATCAACAACGGATATAAGTATAACCCTGCCGCCGATCTGATGCCGCTGTGGAGCGGAAAAGACGGAAAGGGGAGCTTCCTTGCGCGGGTTGCGAAGGCCGCAGGCGTGGCACAGGAGGACATTATTGGATCGGATCTGTACCTGTACAACCGCATGCCCGGCTGCGTCTGGGGCGGCGAAGGGGAATACCTGTCGGCAGGACGGCTGGATGATCTGGAGTGCGCCTATACCTCCCTGCAGGCATTGCTGGGCGCGGCGGACGGCAATCACATCAACGTGTGCTGCGTATTTGACAATGAAGAGGTGGGCAGCGGCACCAAGCAGGGTGCAAATTCCACCTTCCTATCCGATGTGCTGCGCCGCGTCACGCTGTCACTGGGCCATGATGAGGCGGATTATATGGCGCTTCTGCCGCGCAGCTTTATGCTGTCTGCGGACAACGCACATGCCACCCATCCCAATCATCCCGAGCTTTCCGACCCGATCAATCAGGTGTACATGAACGAGGGCGTGGTGATCAAGTTCAACGCCAACCAGAAATATACCACGGACGGCGTATCCGAGGCGGTGTTCCATGCCATCTGCCGCCACGCCGATGTGCCCGTTCAGCACTTTGCCAACCGTTCGGATATGCCGGGCGGGTCTACGCTGGGCAATATCAGCGGCAGCCATGTATCGGTCAACACGCTGGATATCGGTATGGCGCAGCTTGCCATGCACTCCAGCTACGAAACCGCAGGCACCAAGGATGTGGACTACATGATCCGCGCCATGCGGGCCTTCTACGAAACGGATATTGACTGCCTGTGCGACGGCGACTACAAACTGGGCTTCCGCGAATAACGAAAGACATTGCGTTTGGCGGCTTTTGAGCGTATAATATCAGCGATTCCAATCAATTAGGAGGCGTATTTCAATGACGATTTTGTGGTGGATCATTCGCATTGCCCTGTGGGCACTGGCAGGCTATGTGGCTTCCCGCCTGATGAAGACGGATATGAGCCTGATCTGGAATATCGTACTGGGCATCGTGGGCGGCGCTGTCGGCTCGCTGGTTGCGGGACTGATTGGCCTTGGCTCTACCAATATGCTTGGCGGCACGATCATCTCCATCATCGGCGCTTGCCTGGTGATCTATCTGGCGCGGCTGATCCTGCCCCGCCTGAAGCATTGAACGACAAGTACCTGAAAAAACAAGCACAGCTGCATCCTGCCATGCGTCCGCTTGACATGGTGAAGCTGTGCTATCAGGCAGCATACGGGGCCGAGCATTTGATGCCCGACCCCGCTTTTGCACGTGCCTATTTGCACAGGGAACTGGAAACATGCGCAGCAGCGCCCGATGAAGCGCTGTATGAGGAGATTTCGCCCGAGCTGTGCAGGGTGAACCTGCGGGCGTGGAAGGCACACGGATATCCGGAGGAGGATTTGCTGGCACTGTTTATGCGCGCCTGCGTGCCCGCACCGGAGGGCGAAGCGCATCTGGAGAAGCTGCTGGAAACCGTATCCGCCCTTTGCACGCAGGGGAAACTTCCCTTTGACGCTGCGCAATGGCAGTTTGCCCTGGCAGACTACCGCAGCACGCCGCCCCATGCGGTGCATCATTCCGATGCCTATCGTGCGGCGGAGCACCCCTGCTACCGCCTGGTGCGTACGGCTGATCTGCGAAGACGGCAGGAAAGTGCAAAATAAAAATTGCGGTATGAAAAATGCTCTTCCGTTTATTCTGCGGCTGCGGAAAAACGGAGGAGCATCTTTATTTTGCGGGCAGGGTTACCGTTACGCGAAAGGTATCGGCATTCGGATAACCAATGGAGACGGTGCCGCGGTGCATGCGGGCAACGCACAGCACTGCGGAAAGCCCGATGCCGCAGCCGCTGCTATTCTTTTGCATATGCGCATTGTCGGCACGGTAGAATCTTTCAAAGAGACGGTTTGGCTCACAGTCCGGCAGATGAGCGGCGGTATTGGAAATGACAAGGCGAAGCTGCCTGCGCGGATGCTCCAATTCCACGTGAATGCAGGTATCCGATTTGCCGTAGCGCACGGCATTGTCCATCAGCGCATGGACCATCTGCCGCAGGCTTTCGCGGTGACCGCGCAGCATGCAAGAGGCGGAGATGCGGGCGGAAAGCGTCATACCCCGCGCATTCATGCGGGTTTCAAAGGTACTCAAATCTTCGGCCAGCATTGCCGAAAAATCTATTTTTTCCATTGCCGCATCGCGGCAGGCGGTCTCATCCACCCGCGACATCATCAAAAGCTGCTGAACCAGATGATCCAAGCGTTTGGACTGCTCTATGATATTATGGCTGTACTTGGATTCGCCATCGATCAGCTCCAGCGCCTCGGCGTTGGACATAATGACCGCAACGGGCGTTTTCAGCTCATGCCCCGCATTGGTGATAAACTGCTTTTGCTGCTCTGCCTTGCGCATCCAGGCAGCGGCCGCGTGGCCGGCAATGGGCTGCATAATGATAAACAGCGCCAGCAGACTGACCGCACCGACAACAGCCCCGGTGCGGATTACATTATAGAGTGTGTTTACCTGTGCGGTCTGATCCGTCAATACCAGCCTGATGCCGGTATCCTCATATGCAACGCTGTACTTGTAGGCCCCGATTTTCCCGTGCGAACGGCCGGTAAGCAGGACCTGCGCCGTCAGCGCTTCCGCATCCTCGTCATCGTTCTGCAATATGCCGATGCGTTCAACATCCGTAACGCTGCCGGAGACATCGGCGTGTATGCAGTAGTATCCGCCCGGGACGGAGGGATTTGTAAAGCGATAGCCCAGCCAGTTGGGCGGCGCAGACTGCAAAAGCGGCTCATTATCGGCAAGCAGGGATGATGCAAATTCATCACTCATCTGTTCCTGCCTGCGGTAGCTGATAACCGCGATGCTGCCCACCAAAAGGATGATCAGAATAAAAAACGACGCCATGGCGCTGATCACCAGACGGCGTTTGAGTGCCTTTTTCATGCTGTTGCCTCCAGCGAATATCCGATCCCGCGCTTGGAACGAATTGCCGCATCGGCGTGAAGACTTGCCAGCTTTTTCCTTAAATAGGAGATATATACCCAAACCGTGCTGACATCTGCTTCCGAATCCACGCCCCAGACCTGATCCAGCAGATGCTCGGCGGAAAAGCTGATACCGGGGTGCGTCATGAACAGCTCCAGCAGCTGGTATTCCAGCTTGGTCAGCGGGAGGGCCTGCTCACCGCAGCAGAGCATGGCTTGCTTTTGATCCAATATCAGATTGCCTACGCACAGCCGATCCGGGGTAAAGGTTTCACGGCGGCGCAGCAGTGCGCGGACGCGTGCCAGCAGCTCTTTCATGGCAAATGGCTTGGCAAGGTAATCATCCGCACCGGCATCCAGACCGCTGATCTTATCCTCCACCGTTCCTTTGGCTGTCAGCAGCAGCACAGGGGTGCCGTTTCCCTGCTCCCGCAGATGCTGCAGCACCTGCAGCCCATCCATCCCCGGCATCATGATATCCAGAATCACCGCGTCGTAGTGTCTGGATGAAGCATAGGACAGGGCATCGCAGCCGTTGCCGACAACATCCACCGTATATTTATGATATGCCAAAATGTCCGCAACGGCATCGGAAAGCGCGGGCTCGTCCTCGGCATAAAGAATACGCATGCTGATCACCTCGTCGGCAAGCATAGCATAATCCGCTGCGGGCGAACAAGGGCTTATGGGAATTGTTTACAAAGAGTTCGCAGGACGTTCATAAACAAAGCCCCCATGCACGATCGGATTGCCCGGCCGCGCATGGGGGAAAGTTGGTTGCGGTTACTTCATGCTTTTGATGGTGCGGATCAGCTTATCGATCTTGGCGGCATCCACCAGCATGGTGCGCTCGCCGTCGGCAACGGTGTAATTATCCGCGCTGTATTCCGCAAAGGTAAACTCGGCCGAGATGCCGTTCTTCGTGGTAACGCTGATGGTCAGGACGGTTTCACCGCTTGCCGCTTCCTCCAAATGCTCGGTGGCGGTTACGGCGGTAACCTGGCTCCACAGCGTTTCATCGGCATTCTCTTCAGCATCGATTTCCGTGCTCTCGGTGCTTTCGGCAGCCTCGGATTCTTCAGCCGTTTCTTCGGTTTCAGCCTTGGCCGCAATGGTGTAGGACAGATCACCTGCGGTGATGATGGCTTCCTGCACATCCTCGTAGTCTGTCTCAATCAGCGCAAGGCTGAGCAGACTGTCGGGGGTGGCACTGAGCAAATCTTTTACCGTGCCGGAGGAAACCGTATACACCATGGAGGAACCGGGCAGGCGCGCATAATAATTGCCGCTGCTGTCGGTTGTGCCAAACAGAATGG
>CAVFPH010000092.1:0-554 GCA_963624325.1 bacterium | reverse complement strand
GGCGCTTTCTTCTCCGCTGCAGCAGGTAACCGCCACGGCGTTTTCGTCATCCAGTTTCCACTCGGTCAGCTGATCCTGCGTGGCAACAGCCGCCGCAAGGCTTGCCCATTTGATGCTGCCAAAGTCATCTACCAGGTCATCCACACCATCCAGCGCACGGCCGTCGGCAGCATACCAAAGCTGAGAGGCATTGATGGTGCTGCTTTCCGCCTTCAGGGAGGCATCAAAAGCAGTGCCTACGGTGATGCGATCCACATCGGCTACGGACGGCACGCTTTCCTGCTGTACGAAATCTTCTTCATCCTTGTCAAAGATGTCGCTCAGGGAATCGGCGATGGTGTACACCGTGGTATCCTGGTCATCAAGCTTCAGGTAGTAGCTGTCGCCGAAGGGCGCTTCATCGCCCATCCGGTAAACCGTGGCGCTGCCGTCTGCCCAGGTTACCGATACGGTAAATGCCGGCTCACTTAAACCGTACATACTGATATCCGTAACGTTTTCCAGTTTCCGGTTGCCTTTGATATCAAGCAGGCTGCTGACGAGCGATTCCACTT
>CAVFPH010000091.1:2947-5749 GCA_963624325.1 bacterium | reverse complement strand
CTGTATGATCCTTCGCAGGGCACCGTGCGCGTCGGCGGCGTTGATACCCGCAAATATGACCTGACTGCCCTGCGCGACAGCGTTGCCATGGTGCTGCAGAAGAACGAGCTGTTCTCGGGTACCATCAAGGATAACCTGCGCTGGGGCAACGAAAACGCAACGGATGAGGAAATCATGGAAGCATGTCGCCTGGCCCAGGCTGATTCCTTCATTCAGGATTTCCCGGATAAATACGATACCTGGATTGAGCAGGGCGGCACCAACGTATCGGGCGGCCAGAAGCAGCGCCTGTGCATTGCCCGCGCACTGCTGAAGAAGCCCAAGATCATCATTCTTGATGACTCCACCAGTGCCGTGGATACCCGTACGGATGCCTTGATCCGCGAAGGTTTCCGTTCATTCATTCCGGACACCACCAAGATCATCATCGCTCAGCGCGTAGCCTCCGTACAGGATGCGGACATCATCGTTGTGCTCGACAACGGCCGCATCTCGGATTGCGGCACGCATGAGGAACTGCTTGCACGCAGCGAAATCTACCGCGAGGTATATGAATCCCAGACCAAGGGAGGCGAGGACGATGAGTAACGCACCCAAGAAGTCCCAGGGCGGCATGCCCATGGGCGGCCCGCGTGGTCCGCGCGGCATGGGTCCGCGCCAGCCTATCAACAAGAAAGTCCTTTTCCGTGTTCTCAGCTACCTGAAGCCCTACTGGCCTCATCTGCTGGTTGTGCTTATCTGCCTGATTCTGGATGCCGTTGCCACTGCTTCGGCCGCAACCTTCCTGGGCACACTGATTGACGATTATATTGTTCCGCTGCTGGCCGATGCCGCAAGCGGCGTGCCGCTGGTATACACGGGGCTGCTGACCGCCATATTGAAGATGGCTGCGCTGTATCTGCTGGCAATTGTCGCAGTATTCCTGCAAAGCCGCATCATGGCGGTTATCTCCCACAGCATCCTTAAAAACGTGCGAAACGAAATGTTTGCGCACATGCAGCTGCTGCCCATTCGTTACTTTGACACCCATACGCACGGCGAGGTAATGAGCTTTTACACCAACGATACCGATACCCTGCGTCAGCTGATCAGCCAGACATTGCCCAACGTATTCTCCTCCGCCATTTCCCTGCTGGTTGTCTTCATTTCCATGCTCAACTGCAGCGTATGGCTTACCCTGGTGGTCATCATGTGCACCTTTGCCATGCTGAAGGTAACGGGCAAGCTGGGCGCCAAGAGCGGCTCCTTCTTTGTCAAGCAGCAAACCTCCCTGGCCTCCCTGAACGGCTACATTGAGGAAATGATCAACGGCCAAAAGGTGGTCAAGGTATTCAACCACGAGGATATCGCCAAGAATGAATTTGATACCCGCAACGATGACCTGTGTGAAAACGCCACCAGCGCAAACCGCTTTGCCAATGTCATGGGGCCGGTAAGCAACAACATGGGCCACATTCAGTATGTTATTCTGGCGATTATCGGCGGCGCGATGGCCATTGCAGGCACGACCAACCTGAGCCTGATCGGCGGCGTCGGTACCCTGACGCTGGGCGCCATCACCTCGTTTCTGACGCTGTCCCGCAATTTTATGCGGCCGATCAGCCAGGTGATGCAGCAGGTAAACTTCATCGCCATGGCCATGGCAGGTGCGGAGCGTATCTTCAGCCTGCTGGATGAAAAGCCCGAAGCCGATCAGGGTTATGTAACGCTGGTAAACGTTCGCGTTGAAAACGGAAAGCCGGCGGAAACAGCGGAGCATACAGGCATCTGGGCCTGGAAGCACCCCCATCAGGACGGCACAATATCCTATACCCGTCTGCAAGGCAATGTGGAAATGAGCAATGTGGACTTTGCCTATGAAGAGGGCAAGCCCGTGTTGCATGACATTACCCTGTACGCAAAGCCCGGTCAGAAAGTTGCCTTTGTCGGTGCAACCGGCGCAGGCAAAACGACCATCACCAACCTGATCAACCGTTTCTACGATATTGCGGACGGCAAGGTCCGCTACGACGGCATCAACATCAACAAGATCCGCAAGCCCGATCTGCGCCGCTCTCTGGGCGTCGTTTTGCAGGATGTCAACCTGTTTACCGGCACGGTAATGGACAATATCCGCTACGGCAAGCTGGACGCCACGGATGAGGAATGCATTGCCGCCGCCAAGCTGGCCAACGCACATGACTTTATCACCCGCCTGCCCGATGGTTACAATACCGTACTTTCCGGCGACGGCAGCGGTCTCAGTCAGGGTCAGCGTCAGCTGATTTCCATCGCCCGTGCCGCCGTGGCCGATCCGCCGGTGATGATTCTGGACGAGGCTACCTCTTCCATCGATACCCGCACGGAAGCGCTTGTCCAGCGCGGCATGGACCAACTGATGAAGGGGCGCACGGTGTTCGTCATTGCTCACCGCCTGTCCACCGTCAAGAACGCCGATGTGATCATGGTGCTGGACCATGGCCGCATTATCGAACGCGGCACGCACGAGCAGCTGATTGCCCAGCACGGACAGTATTATCAGCTGTACACCGGCGCATTCGAGCTGGAATAATCCGAATATGCACAATAGAGCCGCTCCGAACAAAACGGAGCGGCTCTTTCGCATGTCAGTTGTTTTCGCGCAGGCTCATTAGGTTCAGACCTGATAGAGACCGACCTTTTTGTATACCTTGCGCAGGGTTTTGAAGGCAATGGCACCGGCACGTTCGGAGCCCTTTTTCAGCACATCGGCGATGTAGGCCTTATCCGCCATAATGCGTTTGTGCTCCGCCTGAATGGGGGCAAGCGTGGCAATCACAGCCT
>CAVFPH010000091.1:0-2937 GCA_963624325.1 bacterium | reverse complement strand
GCCATAGCCCTTTCCGGCAAGATCGGCACATACCTGCTCGGCCGTGCGGTTGCTCATCGCTGCGCAGATGGTAATCAGGTTGGTTACGCCCGGTTTGTTTTCGGGATCTACGCGGATTTCGCCATCGCTGTCGGTTACGGCACGGCGCAGCTTTCTGCGGATGTCATCCGGGGTATCCATCACGGATATGAAGGAATCGGGCTCGCCGGACTTGCTCATCTTGCTGGACGGATCGTTCAGGCTCATGATGCGCGCGGCGGCGGATTTACTGATATAGGGTTCGGGAATACGGAACACATCACCGTAAATGCTGTTAAAGCGGGTAGCGATATCACGGCAGATTTCCAGATGCTGCTTTTGATCCGCGCCCACAGGAACAACATCCGTCTGATACAACAGAATGTCCGCTGCCATCAAGACCGGGTAGGTGAACAGGCCGGCGTTGATATTATCGGCATGCTTGGCGGATTTATCCTTGAACTGGGTCATGCGGCTCAGTTCTCCCATGTAAGTGAAGCAATTAAGAATCCACGCAAGCTCGGCATGCATGGGCACGTGGCTCTGGGCATAGATGATATTCTTTTCGGGATCCAAGCCGCAGGCAATGTAGAGCGCAGCCAGCTCCGCCGTGCGGCGGCGCAGGGCGGCAGGCTCCTGACGAACAGTCAGCGCATGCAGATCGGCCATGCAGAACAGACAGTCATAATCCTGCTCCAGCAGCTTAAAGTTGCGCAGGGCGCCGATATAATTGCCGATTGTCAGCGTGCCGGAGGGCTGAACGGCTGAATAAAGCACGGGCTTACGGGATTCTTCTGGCATAAAACAGCACTTCTTTCAAAAGGAATTACCGACAGTATACCTTATTTTATCCGCATCGTCAACCGTTGCTCTCGCCGCTGATGATGAAGGAATTGCGCATGAACTCGGCATACAGGGTAAATTCCGCCTCGCGCTCGGCGGGATAGGTAAGGGTCAGGGAATGGAAGCCGTCATCGCAGGCGTTGATGATCATGTACATGCCGGCTGTCTGGGCGGTGGCCTGTCCAAGCTCCTCGTTGACTTCCACGATCATGCCCTCGCCGCCAAGCGAATTGGCGTAATCGGCAAGGGAAGTGCCATTGGCCTCCTCCTGACGGTAGACAACGCTGGCAATCAGCTGGTTCTCCTCGCTGTAGGTATACTCCGTGCCATCGTTTGAGGCAACAAACAGATCGGGCAGGCTGACCTCAAAGCCGCCTTTCGTGTTGACGACGTTCTTCATGGACGTTGCGGCGTAATAGTCGCCCGCCTCAACACTGACCAGCTCATAGTCGTTGCCGCTGCGCTTTACGCACACGGTCGCGTCGCACACCCAGGTCAGTGCGGTATCCGCAGCATATTCGGGCTCGGAATCGCCGCCCTCTTCCAGATACACGTCGCATTCCAGCACATAGCATCCGCCGTCCTCCACGCAGGAGTAAACATAAGCACCCACGTAGGTGTTGCTGTCATACTGCAGGGGAAGCGCATCGCGCACAACGTCATCCAGCCAAGTGCGCATAGTGGAAAGCTCGGCATCGCTGAGCACGCTCTCGCGCATGGTGCGCATAGGGGCGGCAAATGCGGCGACGGGCAGCATGAGGCACAGAAGCAGGCAAAGCAGTTTTTTCATGGTGGTTATCTCCTTTTTATTTTTAATTGGTATCGTTTGCGGTGTTCGAAGCATCACCCGATGCTTCGCTCTGATGCAGGAAACGCACAATGCCCAGTGCGGCCGTGTTTCCCTGTCCCACAGCTCTGGCAACCTGGTGCGGTGCGCCGGTGATATCCCCTGCCGCAAAAACGCCCGGAATGTTGGTTTGCATGTCCGCATCCACGCAAACGGCGCCATCGGCAGTTTTTAGTGCCGGCAGCAGCGTTGTCAGCGCTACGGTCGGCCGCAGGATAAACACGCAGTCATAGGCAGTGTCGCCATCGGCATCGGAAAGCAGGATCTGCTCGCCTTCCGCACGAAGCGCGCGGGGAGCTTCCCGGCGTACATCCACCCTGCAGATACTTTGCAGGAAGCGGACATCTTCCTCAAATCCATGGCCAAGCACCACAGCTGCCACCAGGCGGCCGCGATACAGCATGCCGTCGCACGTGGCACAGTAGCTGACGCCGCGTCCAAGCAGCTCCTCCTCGCCGGGGATCAGGTTCACCCTTGCCGTGCCGGTTGCCAGCAGCACCGCATCGCATGCAAGCATTTCTTCGCCTGCCAGCACGGTAAAGCCGCGTTTTGTGCGCTGAATGTAGCGTGCAACGCCGTCACGCAGGGCTGCGCCCATTTCTTCGGCCTGTCGGCGGAATATGGAAAGCATCTCTTCTCCCGGCATCTGCGCAAGGCCGGGATAGTTATCCACCCGTTTGGCACGGCTCAGGGCACCGGGACCGCTGCAGAGGACAGTAACATTCTCTCCGCGCAGACGCAGCGTCATGGCAGCAGAACAGCCCGCCGGCCCGCCGCCGATGATGAGTACTTGTTTCGCCATGGCGTCCCTCCTTTACGGAATTCGCATACTTGTTACAAAACTATTATAACACATTTTATGAAATTGCAATACATTCTTTTTGTAAATCATTTGTGTTTGTTGAAAAGCGAGCGGCCCTTTGCTATAATGAGAAGGCAAATTTTACAAGGAAGGTTTGCTCATGACGGATTTTGAACCCTTTGAGCGGGTGCTTTTGACCATCGAGTATGACGGTTCGGCTTTTTACGGCTGGCAGCGGCAGGCAAAACTCCGCTCCGTTCAGGAGGAACTGGAGCGTGCGCTTGCCCATGCCACAGGCCGTGAAACCACGGTATGGGGTGCCAGCCGCACCGATGCGGGCGTAAATGCCACCGGGCAGCGGGCGCATTTTCACAATTACAGCACCATTCCGGCCGAAAAGTTTCCCTTTGTGCTCAACACCATGCTT
>CAVFPH010000090.1:0-5876 GCA_963624325.1 bacterium | reverse complement strand
GCCGTGCGCTGTGCGATGTTGCCGCAAAGCGCTGCTGGCATGTTTTGGGCTATACGCTGATTTTTACCCTGTTCTTTGTCCTTGTCGGCAGCGTACTTTCGTTTGATAGCATGGCGCTCCGCATCATCTGCAATGCCGCTCTGCTGCTGGTTGCGATGGGTCTGATGTACAACGACGGCGCGCGAACGGGCGAAAATGATACGGCATTTGCCGAAATTGCGCTGAACCGTAAAAACGAGGGCAGGAATGTTCCCGACAGCGAGCTGAACCGCTGTTTCCACCCGCTGAAGGGCTTTGTTACGGCCGCATGGGGCATACTGCCGATATTCATTATCGCGCTGATTTATGCCTTTATGGCCCAGAAACAGACGTATTCCTTGGGCGCGCTGCCCTCCTGGGTATCTGCCTATGACGATCACGCCGATATCAGCCGGGGATTGGCCTACTACAACGAGACTTCTTCCGTTCAGGTGGCGGATATCCTGCGCATCGTGGTGCGCTTGATCCTGTTTCCGTTTGTCACCATTGCGGGTTCGGATCATGCCGATGCCCTGCTGCTGGTGGATCGTCTTTCGCCGGTTCTGTGCCTGCTTACCCCTGCCTGCTATGGGCTTGGCTATATGCGCGGCCCGTACCTGCGCGCGCTGGTGCACGGCAATATCCGCATGAGCAAGCGCAGGCACAATGCCAAAGAGCGCAAGGCACGCGAAGAGCGCGTAAAACAGATGGAGCTAAAAAACAAGAAAAAGGAACTGATTTAACCGATCATGCGTATTATTGCCGGCGAGATGCGATCACGCACCATCCTTTCTCCCAAAGGTACGGAGACACGGCCGACGCTGGATCGCACCCGCGAATCCCTGTTTAATATCATCGCCTCCCGTTGCCCGGATGCCCATGTACTGGATCTGTATGCGGGAAGCGGGGCCTTGGCGCTGGAGGCAATCAGCCGCGGGGCACGCAGCGCCGTCCTGTGCGATTGTTCCCGCGAAGCATCAAGGGCGATTGCGGCCAATATCGCATCCCTGCGCGTGCAGGATCGTGCGCGGCTGCTGACGATGACGGATACGCAGGCACTCTCCCTTCTGGGACGGGAAAAGGCACACTTTGATCTGGTATTTCTGGATCCGCCCTATCGCCTTGATACTGCCGAAGCCTGCGCGCAGATGCACAGAGAGCAAATCCTGGACCCCGGTGCGCTGGTGATAATCGAGCATTCGGCGGCCGCAGTGCCCAATCCCGGCCCGGGATATGTCCAAACGGATGAAAGAAAGTACCGTGATACAATGATCACATTTTACCGATATGGTGAGGAGTGAGCAAAATGGCAGGTTTGTGGGTGTTCCCGGGCAGCTTTGACCCGGCAACACGCGGACATGAGGACTTGATCAGGCGGGCTGCCGCGTTGTGCGATCAGCTGGTGGTGGCTGTGCTGATCAACCCGGATAAAAACGGCCTTCTGCCGCTGAAAAAACGCGTGGAGCTGTTAAAGCGCATGTGCGACGGCATGGATAATGTGACTGTGGATTCCTATAACGGGCTGCTGGCGGATTATGTCCGCATCAAACAGGCAGATGCCGTGGTGCGCGGGGTGCGTTCGGCTGCGGAAATGGAGACGGAACTGCCTTGGGCAGCCTTCAACCGCGTGCTGTACCCGCAGTTTGAGGCCGTCTATCTGCCTGCCAGGCCGGAATTGCGGGATGTCAGCAGCAGCATGGTGCGGCAATTGGCGGCTTTCGGCGGAGATATTACGCCGTTTGTTCCGGAATGCAACGCCGAAATGATCAAAAATTATCTCACGCATCGCGTGTAAAAGAATGGAGGAAGAATTATGGCTGAAATGCAGGTATTTACCATTATCAGCGAGATCAATAACCTGCTGGACGGAAGCAAAAAGGTACCGCTCAGCAACCTGATTGTGCTGGACAGGCAGCGCATGGACAATCTGCTGGATCGGCTGAACGGCAGCATGGATCCCGACCTTGAAAAGGCTGAAAAGCTGCTGGCGCGCGAAAAAGAATTGCTGGACGAGGTGGAGCGCCGCGTACGCGAAAGCGATGAGAAAGCTGCCCGCGAAGCAAGCGAAACGACGTCCAAGGCACAGGCGGCCGCAAACGAAACCATCAGAAATGCGCAGGCCAATGCCGAGGAGACCGAACGCAAGGCCAACGAGCATGCCAATCAGCTGGTAGCCGGCGCACAGGAGCATGCAAACCGTCTGGTCAGTGTGGCACAGTCTCAAGCTGCTCAAATGGTGGAGGAAAATGAAATTACCCAGCGCGCAAAAGCCCGCGCGGCGGAGATTACCGAGGCTGCTCAGCAGGAATGCGCACGTCTTCGCCAGGAGACGCTGGCCAACCTGTCCCAGCTTTTGGAACATGCGGATATCGGCATGAGCGCACAGCTGGATGCCCTGCGCACCATGCGCCAGCAGCTGGGCGCAAGCTATCCCCAGCAGAACGGTGCAGACTACAATGCGTCCGCCTATTCCGACAACAACGGTTACAACGAGTAAGGCAGCGCGGCCAGGGTGAGCTTTTCTGCTTCCGTAAAGCGGAAATGAAACAAAAAAAGCTTGACACCCTGCCTGCAAGCAAGTATAATGAAAAGGCTGTTTGCGGTGATAAACCGCAAAGAGAAAAAGGTCATGATAAGCGCGATTTTCCGCGTAACGTCATAAAAAGGAGAGAAGAAACATGTTCCGTACCTATCAGCCCAAAAAGCGCCAGCGCAGCAAGGTGCATGGTTTCCGTGCCCGCATGTCCACCAAGAACGGCCGCCGCGTTCTCGCCGCCCGCCGTCGTCGTGGCCGCAAGGAACTGACCGTGTAATCCTCTGGTCACGCTGTTGGGCGTGATCGACCGACGAAGCATGGCTCAACCCGCCCCGGTGCCTGCCATCGTGCATCTCCGGGGCGGGTTTTCCATACTGTTTCGTAAGGGCAGGCATTGCTGTGCAGAAAGCGTACCGTATCCGTAAAAACGGGCAGTTCCACTATGTTTTCCGCAAGGGCAAAAGCATGGGCACCCATCTTTTGTCTTTGGTTTATGTGCGCGCCGGCAAATTGCAGGTGGGCTTTGCGGTAAGCAAAAAAGTGGGGCATGCCGTGGTACGCAACCGTGTAAAGCGCCGCCTGCGGGAATGCTTCCGCGCCCAGATTCCATCCCTGAAAAACGGTTTCTATGTGTTTGTTGCCCGTCCGGAGGCATCAAACGCCACTTATCGGCAGTTGGAACAGGCCATGCAGAACCTGCTGAAAAGGCAAGGTCTGTACCGGGATATATAAGGCATAAGACTGGGGTGAGCAGCAGTGATGAAGCGAGCCATGCTTGCATCTTTGCGCTTCTATAAGCGGCATATCAGTCCGCTCCTGCCATCCGCGTGCAAATACATTCCCACCTGCTCCGAGTATGCCATGCAGGCCGTGGAGCGCTATGGCGCTGCCTACGGCGGATACCTTGCGGCCAAACGGCTGCTGCGCTGTCACCCCTTGGCAAAAGGGGGATACGATCCCGTTCCCGAGCGAGCAGATACCATCATCAGGAAGGACGAGAATTAACCAATGAGTACGTTTTTTGTAACGGTCTGGCTGCGTGAGATTCTGCAGTGGATCTACGGGCTGGTCAATAACTATGGCATTGCCGTTATCATTTTTACCGTGCTGATCCGCACGGTGCTGACCCCGTTTGAAGTAAAATCCCGCAAGGGCATGCGCAAAATGAGCGAGATGCAGCCCAAACTGAATAAGCTGCAGCAAAAGTACGGCGATGACAAGGAACGGCTTCAGCAAAAACAGGCTGAGCTGATGAAAAAGGAGCACTATAACCCCATGAGCGGCTGCCTGCCGCTGCTGCTTCAGTGGCCCATTCTGTTCTGCATGTTCTATGCCATGCGCGATATCGCCAACATGAAGCTGATCGAGCAGGCTTTCACCTTCCTGAAGGGCGAAACGCCGGTGTACGAAAGCTTCCTGTGGATTAAGAACGTCTTTATGGCGGACTCTCCCTTTAAGACCATCGCGCCCGATGCCAATGCCATGATCAGCATCGGCTATAAGGCATGGAAACATATGCTGGAGACGGTTCCCGAAGCCGATTTGGCCGTAATGCTTCAGCATATCCAGGCAGCCGTGCCTGCCGCAGCTGAGCTGACGGTGAGCGAAATTTTCGATTTCACCAGCACCTCTGCCCTGCAAACCACGATTAACACCTATCTGCTGCCCACAATGCAGCAGCTGCCCGATTACATTGCGCAGACTGCCGCCGTGTCCGGGTGGAAGAATGTCAGCGTGCTGCTCTTCTCCTTTACGCTCTATAAGGACTATAACGGTTTGCTGATTCTGCCCGTTCTTTCCGGCGTAACCCAGTGGATGATGACCAAGCTGAACCCCGCTATGCAGGAGCAGAACGCGCAGCAGCAGGCTAACCAGCAAAACGGCAGCATGAATGCCTTTATGAAGTACTTTTTCCCGATCTTCTCCGCCTTTATCTGCTTGAGCAGCAATGCCGGTTTTGCCCTGTACTGGGTGACCATCAACCTGTTTGCCACGGCGCAATCGATTCTGATTAACAAGTATTTGGAAAAGAAAGATGCCGCAGCAAAGGCGCTGACAGACGGAGAGGAGAATATGAAACTATGAGCAGATCTTATGAATATACCGGCAAAACCCGCGAGGAAGCAATTGACAAGGGCTTGGAAGAACTTGGACTGACAATCGGTGAAGTAAACGTTGAAGTGCTGGAGGAAGGCAGCAAGGGCCTGTTCGGCTTCTTTGGAAGCCGCAATTGGCGCGTCCAGCTGACCGTCATCGAGGAAAACGACAACCACGACACCCATTCGCTGTTTGCCGATTCTCTGGAAGAAAAGAAACCTGCGGTCAAGAAGCCCGCTAAGAAGGTTCAGACGGAAAACGCAGAGAAGCCCGAAGCGGAAAAACCCGTTCAGGCAGCCAAAGCGGTTCAGCAGCCTAAGCCCGTGCAGGAAAAGAAAGCACAGACCCCTAAAAAGACAGCCGACGAAAATACAAAGGATGATGCAGCTAAGGGCGAACAGCCTGCCGCGCAGCAGAAGCCGGCCCGCAAACCTGCCGAAAAGAAGGCTCGTCCGCAGCAGACGCAGGAACCGAAACAGCCTGTGGTGCCTGCCGAACAGGCAGATCCCGAAACCGCAGCCGGCCGCGCACAGAGCTTCCTGCAGGATCTGACCACCTTGATGGGCGTTCAGGTTTCCGTTGCAGTTAACACCGATGAGGAAGGCAATGTCCGCGTCAACATGATGGGTGACGAGCAGGGTATCCTGATCGGCCGCCGCGGTGAAACGCTGGATGCGCTGCAGTACCTGACCAGCCTTCAGGTGAACAAGGGCCGCGGCGAGTATACCCGCGTTACGCTGGATACCGAGGGCTACCGTGCCCGCCGTGAGGAGGCACTGATCCGCCTGGCCAACCGTATGGCAAACCGTGCGGTGAAGACAGGTCGCCGGGTATCCCTGGAGCCCATGAATCCCTATGAGCGCCGCATCCTGCATTCCGCACTGCAGGGAAACGACGCTGTGACCACGCATTCCGAGGGCGAAGAGCCGAATCGTCATGTGGTGATTACCGTCAATAAGCCGCAGCGTGCCAAGAAAGCGGCTGCTCCCAAGGAAGAGGCGGCAGCAGAAAGAGCAGAGCAGAAAGCACCCGTAACGGAAGTTCCTGCTCAGGAACCGCAGATTGCCGAAGAAACGCAGCCTGAAGCGTAAGCAAAAGACTGCGGAAAAGCTCCCCGCATATCAGACAGTGATGGTAATTCTGTCAGATATGCGGGGAGCTTTATTCGGTTGGCTATTCGTTGTAAAACGTATTTCCGCCGATGAATTCACGCAGGATGGAAAGC
>CAVFPH010000089.1:0-5969 GCA_963624325.1 bacterium | reverse complement strand
CAGGAACGTGATCGCGGATTGATATACGCCGCCGTTGCCCAGCACGCCGAAGGCTACCGCCATTTCAATGGGCGATATGCCGCTGGAGCCCAGTGCCAGGCCGAAGGGCGTTTCGTTGATGTGTTCATCCGATACCCCCAGCGCGCGCAGAATGTTGGCAGCGTTTTTAGTGCCTACATAGTTCATCAGCGCATAGGCCGCCGCGGTATTATCGCTCTTTGCCAGCGCCGTGCGCAGGGTTTCGGGCCCGCGGTAGCTGGACCCGCCGTAGTTTTTGGGCCAGGTGGGGTTATTATTGCTGTCCAGGTAGCCGGTGATGGGCAGGGGCATATTGTATACCACGGCACTGCCGCCCAGCTTGCTCAGCTCAATGGCCGGCGCATATACCGAGAGGGGCTTAATGGATGAGCCCACCGGCATGTTCATGTCCGACGCGCGGTTGAGGGTCTTGCGCCGGGTGGGCTGCGTGCGTCCGCCCACGATGGCTTTCAGCTCCCCCGTCCTGTAATCCAGCACCACGGCCGCTGCCTGCGGCTGGACGATTTCATCATAGGTACCATCCGTGTTGCGGGCACGGTACACCTTATCGGACGGATCGCGCAGGGAGGGATAATTGTCGTAATTGTAAAGCGTATCCTCCACAATTTCCTGAATTTCCGTATCAATGCACAGATATACATGGTAGCCGCCCGTGCGCAGCTCGTTTTCCATCAGGTTGCGGTTATAGGATGTGTTTTCCAGGTTGTTTACCTTCAGCAGTGCCTGCACCACATCGGTAACGGCATATTCCACATAATAGATGTAATCATAGGTGGTGCCGGCATCCGGGGCGGTTTCCAGCACCGTCGCGGTGGAAGGATCCAGCGCCGCCACATATTCCTCATAGGTGATAAACTGGTTTTCGTACATCATGCGCAGGGCGTAGTCCGTGCGGTTGTTGGTGATGGCGGCGTAATCGGTGGTTTCGGATGTACGGGTGTAATAATTGCGGCGGGGGTTGTAGTAGTATGGATTGGTGCAAAGTCCCGCCAGCATGGCACACTCCCGCAGGGAGAGCTCATAGAGCTCTTTGCCGAAATATCCGCGCGCGGCGGTGTAGACACCATAGTAGTTTTCGCCCAGATAGATGGTGTTCAGGTAGCTTTCCAATATCTGTTCCTTGGTGTACTGCGTTTCCAGCTGCATGGCAAGGTAGGCTTCCTGAATTTTGCGCTTGTAGCTTTGCTCGCTGGACAGGATGGTATTTTTGATCAGCTGCTGGGTGATGGTGCTGCCGCCCTGCTGCGTGCCGCTGACAAAGTTTTTGACAAACGCGCCGATGATGCGCTTTACGTCAATGCCGTTATGGGTGTAAAAACGCGCATCCTCCACCGCCACAAAGGCGTTGCGCAGATTCATGGGCATTTGGGAGATGGAGACCATCACGCGGTCCTCCGTGCCCTTGTAATCGGTAATCAGATTGCCCTCGGAATCATAAATAAAAGAAGTTTGCGCCTGATCGTCAATCAGCGTCAGATCCAGGGACGGGGCGGTATCCACATAGGCACGGGCGATGCCCACCACGGCGCCTGCCGCCGCCAGACACAGCACCAGCACAATCAGCGCCAGGGCACGGATGGTATTGACCGCCACGGAAACCAGAAAATTGGGCCTGCGCATACGGGGCTTAAAAATGCTGCGCTTTTCGTCATCCGCATCATAGACTTCAGCCGCCCGGGCTTTCCGTCCGCGGTGAAACAGCTTTTTCATAAGGGGCATCGGGGCCTCCTTTCGTCATGGGCTTTGCCTCTCTATGATAGCATATTTTGCCCACAGAGGCAACGAACAGAAAATTCCAAGTCGGATGCCCGATCTTTTTGTGAGCGGATATGCATTTCGAAATGCATGATTATGCAGGATACAGAAAAAATACAGCATTTTACCTTGACACGCCGGCATTTGCATGGTATCCTTCCTGCATTCGGCCGAGGTTTTCATCGATCGGCCGAATAAAAATACTTCCGAAAGGAGTGCGCTGCGATGAAAAAGCTGTTTTCTCTGTTGCTGGTTACGATGATGTTGGTAGGTGTCGCCGCGCACCATTGCCTGGCGGAAGACACATCTTTGACTGACCTTCAAAAGCGCGGCAAATTGATTCTGGGCCTGGATGCCAGTTTTCCCCCGATGGGGTATCTGGATCCCGCCACGGGCGAAATTGTCGGTTTTGATATTGACGTAGCCAAGGCCGTATGCGAAAAGCTGGGTGTTGAGCTGGAGTGCCTGGGCATTGACTGGGATGCCAAGCAGATGGAGCTGGATTCGGGCAATATTGACTGCATCTGGAATGGCCTGAGCATTACCCCCGAACGGCAGGAGGCCATGAGCATCAGCATCCCTTATATGAAAAATGCCATGGTTGTTACGGTGCTGAAGGGTTCCGATTATCAAACACCGGCCGATCTTTCGGGCAAGCGTCTCGGTTTGCAGACCGGCTCTACCGCCGAGGATGCCCTGAACGCTGCTGAGGATTTCAAAGCATCTTTGGGCGAAATATACTATTTTGAAGAAAATGCCACGGCACTGATGGATCTGAGCAACGGCGGTTTGGACGCCGTGCTGGTGGACTTTGTGGTGGCGGATTATTATATCACCGAACTGGGCGCGGACTATGTGATGCTGGATGAGACGCTGGCGGGCGAAGAATACGGCATCGGCTTCCGCAAGGGGGATGTGGCCCTGACCGAGGCCGTCAACAATGCTCTGCTGGAGCTTGTGCAGGAAGGCACGCTGGCCGAAATCGCCGCAAAGTGGTTCAGTCAGGATATGACAATCGTTGGCAAGTAACTAATTGTAAACTTCGGGGCTGCCGATTTCGACAGCCCCGTTTGTCGTGCATTTTCGGAGGCATAGCATGAAATACCTTTCAAACCCCGACCTGCTGCTGGGACTGATGCGCCAAATGCTGTCCGGCATGGAGGTCACACTGCCGCTTTTCTTTTACACGCTGATTTTTTCCCTGCCCCTTGGGCTGATCGTAGCACTGATGCGTATGTGCCGCGTAAAGCTTGTATCCCTGCCTACCCGCATTTGCATCCTGATTCTGCGCGGAACGCCGCTGATTTTGCAGATATTTGCCATTTACTTCATTCTGCCGAGGGTTCTTGGACATTCGCTGGATCGCATGCTGTCGGCGGTTATCGCCTTTGTGATCAATTATGCTGCCTATTTCGCCGAGATTTTCCGCGGCAGTCTGCAGTCCATCCCCCGCGGGCAGCGCGAGGCGGGCAAGGCCTTGGGCATGAATCGAGTACAGATTTTCCTGCGCATCCTGCTGCCTCAGCTTTTTAAGCGCAGCCTTCTTCCCGTATCCAACGAGGTGGTTACCCTGGTGAAGGATACGGCGCTTGTTACCTGCATTGCCCTGTGCGATATGTATTATTATGCCAAGAAGGCCACATCGGCTACGGGCTCTCTGCTTCCCCTGTTTCTGGCGGGTGCGTTTTACCTGATCATGAACACGGTGGTGGAGGTGGTGTTTAACCGCCTGAACCGCCGCATGGATTATTACAGGGGGTGAGCGCATGAACGATATGATCTTAAAAGCCGATGGCATCTGCAAGCGCTTTGACGGCCGCGAAATTCTGAAATCCGTCTCTCTTTCCCTTCGGAAGGGCGAGGTAGTGGCTATCATCGGGCGGTCGGGCTCGGGGAAAAGCACATTCCTGCGCTGCCTGGCCGAGCTGGAGCGCATCGATGCCGGCCGCATTGCCATCGGCGGGGAGACGATGGTAGATACCGCTGCGGACGGTTACGTGCCCGAGCGCCGTCTGCGCGTCATCCGCCGCCGCATGGGATACGTATTCCAGGATTTCAATCTGTTTCCGCACCTGACGGTGCTGCGCAACGTGACCGAGGCGCAACGATGCGTGCTGGGGCGTACCCGCGCGCAGGCAGAGGAGCGCGCCCGGGCATTGCTTGCGCGCATGGGGCTGTCCGACAAGGCGGATACTTACCCGTGCTTTTTATCGGGCGGGCAGCAGCAGCGCGTGGCCATCGCAAGGGCGCTGGCACTGGATCCCGACATTCTGTGCTTTGATGAGCCCACCAGTGCGCTGGATCCCGAGCTTACGCAGGAGGTGCTGTCCGTCCTGCGGGATCTGGCAAAAGACGGCCATACCATGATTGTGGTTACCCACGAAATGTCCTTTGCCCGCGAGGTTGCCGGGCGCATCCTGTACATGGCAGAAGGCGAAATCCTTTGCGAAGGCACCCCGGCGCAAGTCTTTGCCGATCCCCGCGTGCGGGCATTTGCAGGGGAGGAGAATGAAATGAGGACTCCTGCCCTGCACGAGGATGTCGGATAAAACTGTTTTTTGTCCGCCCCTTTTCGGGGCGGATTTTTCATTTGTATAATGTAACATCATCACCTTATTTATCCATTATGGGTTGCGTTTGCTTGCAGTTTGTGGTATATTATATTTGTGGAAAGTTTGGTTCTTATGGAGGGATTGCAATGAGAAAGACCAAGATTGTCTGCACGCTGGGTCCGGCAAGCACGGATGAAAAAGTCATGGAGGCCATGCTGCGCGCCGGCATGAATGTTGCAAGGTTTAATTTTTCTCATGGCACACATGCATCGCATCGGGAAATGATGCAGCGTTTTCGTACCGTACGCGATCGTCTGGGGATGGCTGCTGCCGTTATGTTGGATACCAAGGGCCCCGAAATCCGCCTGAAGGATATAGAAGGCGGCACGGCTGTGCTTCAGGACGGGGCGGAATTTATGCTGACCGTTCGCGATGTGCCGGGCAATGATAAGCAGGCTGCTATCTCTTATCAGGATCTTCCCCGTGAAGTAAAGGCGGGAGACCGCATCCTGATTGATGACGGCCGGATTACCCTGCGTGTAACCGAGACGACGGATACCGATATCCGCTGTTTGGTGGAGCACGGCGGCCCGATTGCCACCCACAAGGGCGTCAATGTGCCCGGCGTCCATTTGAATATGCCCTATCTGAGCGAAGTGGATCAGGCAGATCTGATTTTCGGCATTGAAAACGATGTGGATTTTGTGGCGGCGTCCTTTGCCCGCAGTGCGCAGGATATGATTGAAATGCGCCGTTTCCTGAACTATCACGGCGGTCACCGCATCCGCATCATTGCCAAGATCGAAAACGGCGAGGGCGTGGATAACTTTGATGAAATCCTGGCCCATTGCGACGGCATTATGGTGGCCCGCGGGGACATGGGCGTCGAAATTGCCTATGAACGCCTTCCCGGACTGCAGAAACGCTTCATTCGCCGCTGCTATCAGGCAGGTAAGGTGGCCATCACCGCAACGCAGATGCTGGATTCCATGATTTCGAGCCCCAGCCCCACACGCGCGGAGATCACCGATGTGGCCAATGCCGTTTTCGACGGCACGTCGGCCGTAATGCTTTCGGGCGAGAGCGCCAACGGCCGCTATCCCGTGGAAGCAGTGGCTGCCATGGCGCGCATTGCCGCGCAGGCGGAGTGCGATGCCTTTGAGATGGGGGTATACAAGGGCTTTGACCATGATATGGACACCAGCGATGCGACCAACGCGATTTGCGATGCCGCCTGCACCACGGCACGGGATGTGGGTGCGCGCGCGATCCTGACGGTAACCATGACGGGACGCAGCGCACGGGGCATTTCCAAGTTCCGTCCCGAGGAGCCCATTGTGGGCGCGACCCCCGATGAAAAGACCTTCCATCAGCTTTCGCTTTCCTGGGGCGTGCACCCCGTCCGCTCCCTGCGGCAGAACTCTACCGAGGAACTTTGCCGCCACGTGGTTGATTGTGCCCGAAATGCCGATATTATTGATGAAGGCGATCTGGTGGTCATCACGGCCGGTGAGCCGCAGGACATCAGCAAGGGTACAACCCTGCTGCGCGTGCAGAACGCATAAAAATTTTTGAAAAAGATATATGATTCCCGATAAATAACCGTTCACGTAACCGACGATC
>CAVFPH010000088.1:0-6212 GCA_963624325.1 bacterium | reverse complement strand
CAGTAAAACGCTGCCCATCTGAACACAGCAGGCGGGAAAAGTCGATGAACATAATCTGCGCATAGCGCGGGGCATGTAAAAGCAGCGACAGCAGCCGCTGATCATCGCTGTGCTGAAAGGCAAAGCGTACCTCCGAGACGTCGGGGCTGGGCGCGACGGCAAGCACGGTGCAGATGGCCTAAGGCAGCAGGCGGGGTGCAAAGAGCATGGCAGGCAGAAAGCCGCAGTAGGACAGCTGCGCGAAAATCAGCCTGTCAACATCACAAAGCGGGCGCAGCGAGAAATCATCTGTCCCGCATGCTGCAACAAATGAAAACAAATCATCCATGGCTGCGTCCTCCGTATCCTGAAGGTTTGATTATAGCAATCCGAAATGATCGGGCTTGCCGCGCACGGCAGGATGCGCTATAATGAAGACAAAAAGCAACGGGAGGCATTGCAATGAAAGCACTCATGATCGGCGGAACAGGGGTGATCAGCACCAGTGTAACGCGCCGCTTATTGGAACAGGGCTGGGATGTAACGCTGCTTAACCGCGGCTATCACGCTGCCATGGAACGCCCGTTTGACGGCAATGTCCGGCAGCTCACGGCAGATATCAATGATGAAGTACGCGTGACAGGATTATTGGGGGATACGGAGTATGATGCGGTATGCGACTTTATCGTGTACACCCCGGAGCAGGCAGAACGTGATGTACGGCTGTTTCGGGAGCATACCCGACAGTATGTGTTTATCAGCTCGGCTTCTGCGTACTGCAAGCCAATACCGCATCTGCCTATCACCGAAGATACACCGCTGGATAATCCCTATTGGCAATATTCGCGCAGCAAAGCAGAATGCGAAAGGCTGCTGCTTGATGAGTACGAAAGAGGGGCCTTCCCGGTTACGATTGTTCGTCCAAGCCATACCTATTGCGAACGCAGTCTGCCTGTGCAAATTCACGGTGCAGGCGGGGCATGGGCGGTGCTGGAACGTATGATGCAGGGCAAACGCGTGCCGGTTGCATGTGACGGGGAATCTCTGTGGGTAATGACAACGGCGGAGGATTTTTCGGTGTACTTTTGCGGGCTGCTCGGCAATCCTGCGGCAATCGGCGAGGCATTCCACATTACGAGCGACGAACAAATCACGTGGAATCAAGCCTATCGTGCCATTGCACAAATCTTAAATGCCGATTATCGCCCATGCTATGTGCCGGCATCTTTGCTGGCGCAAAGCCGCGTATATGATTTCAATGGATCTATTCTCGGCGATAAGGCAAACAGCGTCATCTTTGACAACAGCAAGGTTCAGCGCATAACGGGCATCGGCCGCATTGATTTTACCCCGTTTGCCGAAGGTGCGCGCCGATCGATAGAATATTTTCTTTCACATGCGGACATGCAGCGTCCCGATCCTGATTTTCATGCGTTCTGCGATCATTTGGAGGATGTTGCGGCAAGGTTGATACTGTAAAAATCAGAGAAGCTCCTCCATGCGATTCAGACGATGCAATGCTTTGCCCAAGCCGACTGTCCAAAGTCCGGGCAAGGCGGCGATGGCAGCTGAAATCAGCGACAAAGGAATATATATCGCCAGCTTGATCCAGTCTGCCACGGCAGTTAAGTCACTGAAAAACAATCCGAGCACAGCAGCGGAGATTACCCTGTATTGCCGCCATGCCAGCAGAAGCGTCAGCAAAGCGGACAGAATTGCAATAATCATGCCTAAAATCATGAAACCGCGGCCGGCATGAACATTGGAAAAATCAGCATAATAGTCGGCTGGCTGAGAAAAGACATTACGAATAGGCTGCCCGTCGGATGCATTGCTTGGAATCATCGGCTGCTGCGGCATGACGCATGCTGCTGTATTATGGGCGGAGGATGCGCTGTTGGCGGTAAAACGTCCTGCACTGCGGGCAGCGCCGCAATTGGGACAAGTGATACTGCGATCATCGTTTGTAGTGTTGCATTTGCTGCAGATCCACATAAAGTTCACACTCCTGCCTGATTGTAAAATGAAATCTCAAATTGAAATCTGATGTATGATGGCAACTGCATGCGCACTGATGCCTGCTTCTTCTCCTTCGAAGCCCATGCGCTCGGTCGTGGTGGCTTTTACGCTGACTGCACTTATCGGCAAGCTGAGAACCGCGGCAATATTTGAACGCATCTGATCAATGTAGGGTGCAAGCTTAGGGCGCTGAGCAATCACAGTTGCATCGATGTTTGCAGGTGCATAGCCGTTGTTCATCAGGATTTCGGCTGTACGTTTAAGCAGAATCAGGGAAGAAATACCTTTATACTGCGGATCCTTATCCGGAAAATGCTTGCCGATATCTCCCAAGGCTGCGGCACCCAGCAATGCGTCGGCAATGGCATGCAGCAAGACATCGGCATCGCTGTGACCAAGCAATCCTTTTTCATGCGGGATATCTACGCCGCCGAGAATGAGTCGACGCCCTTCTACCAGCCGATGTGCATCGTAGCCATGCCCGATGCGGGGCATTCCGCCTAAATAATATTCTGCCAATGCAATATCCTCCGGAACGGTCAATTTGATGTTGCGCGGGCTGCCTGCACAAAGATGCACGGGAATGCCCAAACTTTCTACCAATGCTGCATCATCGGTGCAGCGCTTTTTTGCCTCTGCATGAGCACGGCAGAGAAGCTCGCGGGTAAATCCTTGCGGGGTTTGCACTGCACGCAGCGTATTTCTCTGCGGCGTATTGACTGCCATGTCGTTGTCATCAATCTGTTTAATCGTATCCGTAACAGGTGTGCTGGCAACGCCGGATCCGTATATGCGCACGGAGTTCAGCACATTTTCAACAGTCTGATCGTCTATCAGCGGACGTGCCCCATCATGAACCAGAACAATGTCACAGTCTTCCGGTAATGCAGACAGACCGTTCAGCACGGATTCCTGACGGTCAGCGCCGCCATATGCGATGGCATCAATTGGCAAATCGGCAGTTTGAAAGGCAGAGAGAATTTCGGCTTCATCCTGCCTGCGGACAACCAGCACGATGCCGTCCATATGGCGGCGAAGAACCTTGAACGCCCGGCAAAGCGCCGGCTCACCCAGCAGGGGAATCAATGTCTTATTGGCTTGAATCCCCATGCGCACTCCGCTGCCGCCGGAGAGTAAAATACACCAGGTACTCATTGTTCCTCCTTGCCAAGTGCTTCTAACAGCTGCTGGTAAACTTCCCCGGCGCAGGAGGGCCAGCGGCGGGTCATCCGTTCGGCAATCGCATGCTCCGGAACAGGTATATCAATGCTGAGCCGAACCACATTGCCTTCAACCAGACGCAGCTGAGCTACATATTCGCCGCTGGCGCCTTGGGTGATATTCGTGGCGTATTGGTTCTCAAGCTGAAAGCGCTGCTTCCACGCCGGTGCCTGGCTGCAAATCAGCGTAACCTTGCTGTGAGGCAGACGGTTAATGAAAAAGGAGAGCGTTTCAAGCCCTGATTTTGTGGGGACATACAGATAATCCAGCGCATGGCTTGTGCGTATAAGCTGACCGTCATCCACCAGGGCATGAAGCGCGAGGGAGAGGTCAAAATAGCTCATGATATCGTTTTCAAACATGAAATATAAAAGCTGCGTATGTGTGCAGCCGCCAAGTTCCCTAAGCGCGAGGAGCGTATAGAGCTTCCGTTCGGTCTCGTCCAGCAGTGCAGGCTGATTGGGTAACATACATGCCTCCTGACAGAATACTCTGCTGAGTATTCCGTATTATATTTTCGATGCGCAAATGCTAAATCCTGCAAAAGAGCAGTAATTTACTTTCTCAATTGACGGCGCAGCAGCAAGCAAAGGTATAAGATGAAGCTGGACAATGGAAAGCAAACAGAATATAATAAAAACGAGAAAGCAATTCCGAGGGAGGATGCTATGAACGAGCTGAAATGCACAGCACTGGCTCTGAATGAAGAAGAAACCGCGCATGCGCTGATATACAGCAGAACCGGACGCGGCACTGCGATGCTGGGCGGGGATGCGTATCCCATGCAAAAAAATATCAATGCCTTGGAATGGGCGGATCGTGATACATTGCGGCTGGTGCTGGGGGATGAAACGGCTGACGTTTTCGGACAGCAGGAGGATGGCTTTCCTGCGACGCTGGATACACTGATTTGCAAGCGCTGGCAGGCAGAAAGATCGGGATTGGCGATACTGTCATGCGCGCCGACTGAACACAATGCACAGCATTTACTGGAGGAAGTGATTGAGCATGCTGTCAGACGGCATGCAAGCCCGAAATATCTGCGCTATCTTGTTTCCGAAAATGCCTTCTGCGCCACTTTGACGGATTGCGCCGAATGGCTGATTGAGGCAGACGAAAAAACAGCAAAGCTTCTGCCCTTGCCTTTCAACAATGCCGTTCGTTGTGTGCCTGACCTGAGTCCATATGCGCTAAGGAGAACGCGTATGCTGGGCGGAGCGGGTGCGATGGCGGCAGCCTGCGCTTGCCTTGCCGGAATCGAAACGATGGGCGAGGCAATGCAGGACACAGACATTCGAGCATTGCTCGGCAAGGCATTGACTGAGGAAATGGAGCCTGATGCGGGATTTACCCATACAGAGAATCTGCAGTATGCGGTTCAGGTATGTTCCTATCTTGAAAACGCTTGCGGAAGCGAGAAATGGCCTGAAGCGGGCGAGAACCTGATTTCACGCTATATTCATGCAATACTGCCTGCCTTGACGGAATATTTAAAGAAAAACGGGCGGCTGCCGTCATGCCTTACTTTTGCAGTCAGTGCGCTGATCATGCTCTATAGCGGTGTGCGGGCGGATGAACAGGGAACTTATACGTTAGCAGGGAAGGATGGATCGATAGCAATACCGGATCATGCTGAGGCATTGCAGGCTTTTTCACGCCTTAGCTGCGATATGCCCTGCGAAGCACTTGCATATGCTGCGCTGTCTGACTGCGAAATATGGGGTTGTGATCTGCGTGAGATTGACGGCTTGGAGGAGCTGGTAACCTGCCAACTGCAGGATATGCAGTTGTTGGGAGTTTGCGCTGCCATACGTAAAGCCGGCAAAGCGTAATGCACGAGAAGACTTCTAACATTAACATCAAAAAAAGAAGGAGAAATTCTCCTTCTGACGAATACTTGCGTGCAGCACGCAAACGGAACGATTATTTTTCCCAAAGCGATTCAGGATATTCGCCCGATTGCGTCAGGCGGGAAAGCGCATCACGGACGGCAGGCAAATCCTGCTGATAGGTAACGCCATACCATTTGCTGCTTGTCTGCAATACGCGCACAGTAGAAATACCTTCTTTGAGCGTGTCATTGACCACGAACGGCAGATAATATTCCCCTTTTAAGGGATTGGTAACCATGGCATTTTGATAAAATGCCGGGAAGCGCATCCAAAGCTGGTCCATAAGGTCCGGAGTAAAAGCCCACAGGTTCATGGAAATGGGCGCATCGGGGGACAGCAGACGGTAGTTCTCGCCATCCGTTGTGGTAAGCGGGCCGTCACAGCTGGAGATGATATGCGGATTTTCCACAATGCTCTCCAGATATCCGTCCTGCGAAACACGGCATACGCCGCGCGAAACAGATCCGTTTTCAGACAGCGTATTTTTCAGCAAGAAACCGGCCATGGCATACTCGCCGTTTTGATGCGGCCGGGACAGGAATGCGTAGACCTGATTAAAAGCATCGCGGCCATAAAAGTCGTCTCCATTGATTGCGACAAAGGGAGCGTCAATGTAATCTCGGCAGCACATGATCGCATGGCCGGTGCCCCATGGCTTTGTACGTCCGGCCGGAACCATGCATCCATCCGGTAAGGTATTCAAACGCTGGATTACATAGCGGGTTTCCATCAAAGGCTCGACATGGACGCCGATCTGACGGCGAAAATCTGCCTGGATGCTTTCATTGACAATGAAAATCACCCTGCGGAATCCGGCACGATAGGCGTCAAAAAGAGAATAATCGATGATGCACTCACCATGAGCACCAAAGGACGCCAGCTGCTTGATGCCGCCAAAGCGGCTGCCGATGCCGGCCGCCATAACAACTAAAATCGGCTCGCTGCGCACAACATACACCCCTTGCAATCGTTTTGAACCGATTATATCACAAATGATGAAATTTGCAAAGGCAAAGAAACGGGAGGAAACACCTTATGCACATTGTGCTGTATGCACCCGAAATCCCGCAGAACACAGGCAACATAGCACGTACATGTGCA
>CAVFPH010000087.1:0-6293 GCA_963624325.1 bacterium | reverse complement strand
GCCGTACACGCCGCCGGTGCGGATTTAAAACGGAGGCGCTGCGCCCTCCGTTGCCTCCAGCGGAGAACGCGGTGGAAGTACCCATCATCCATCGTTCTGTGGGTGGCACTTTCCTTTTTTAGGGGAAGGGGTACGAAGTGGAGAAACGGGAGAATGATGGTATGCCGCGGCTGAGCAGGGGCAGGGGTCAATGCCCTATCTGACGGTGCAAATCCGTCCCGCGGCACCAGCGGATATTGATATATCCGAAGCAGCAGTCGGCGTGCCCGTCCGCCTGATAGACGGGCAGAAGGAGGCACGCGGGATGACGGGCGAGGAATACGCGCATGTGATATTTGCCGCGCCCGTGCCGGGCGTGTGCCCGGTGTGCGCGATAAAGCACAGGAAGGAAAGACCGCACGGGGTGGAGAGCGCATATTATCAGATGCGCTTTCGGCAGCGGCATGGCCGGCGGGCGACGTGGCGCGATGCGTGCGCGCACTGCACGGACGCAGTAAAGGAGACAGAGGAAAGAAAGCATGGGGAAGCAGGCGAGCGTGCCTGAGCGCCTGATGACGGAAACAGATGCCGGTGGGTGAGGGGAATCACATAGCGGCAGACGGGAGTAAGCCATGATCAAGGTGAACTTTGTAAGTGAATTTAACCTGCTGATGCGCTACGCGCGCAACAACGCGCTGCCGGCACGGGAGCGGATGCTGTGGATTGCGCTGTTTCACATTGCCAATGACCGGGCGATATACAACGCGGAGACGGGCGACTGGGAGTGGCCGGACGGGTATTTCCCGGTATCCATCGGGGAGCTGAACAGCTTTTGCGCGCTGGACAAAAGGAGCATAGAGAGCCTGCGGGAGAGCTTGCGGGAGCGCGGGCTGATAGACTACCTGCCGGGCGACAGGAAAAAGACGAACCCGCAATACCGGCTGCATTATTTGAGCGTGCATGTTGGATACAAAAATGTACCCAATGATACCCCCAATCCGCTCGTCCATGATGTACCCAATACGCCCCCCAATACACTTGCCAATGATGCACCCAATCCACTCGCCCTATACGGTAAATATAATATAAACACAGATACAGGGGAAAACGAAAAAGAAACCCAAGCCGCCGTCGCCGCCGCAAAAGAAGGGGAGGACACGGCGGAAGAAGGCGGGCCGCCGCTGACGGCCCTGGCCCATGGGTGCGGCCTGCCCATGGGATGCGAGCAGCAGAAGATCATGCGGGAGCTGGTGCGGGAATATGGGGACAGCATGGTGCGGGAGGCGGTGAAGCGATGCGCCGGGCGGAGCGTGCAGAGCTGGGGATACGTGCGGGGCATACTGCAAAGCTGGCGTGCGAAGGGCGGGATAGACGCGGAGGGCCGACCAAAGGCAGCTGACGGCGGGAAGCGGGTATCCTTCCAGTGCTACACGCAGCGGGAATACACAGACGAAGAGCTAAACAGCCGGACGCTGGAACTTTTGCGGGAGGCGATGAGCATTGAGACGCAGAAAGCTGAGGACGAATAACGGATTTGTGGCCAGCGCATACACGCAGGGGTACATGGCAGCGCCGTGGGTGGGCAGACGCAGGAGGCTGCGGCGCGGCGTATGGCAGCACGGGGAGAGCATGGGCGTTGCGTGGACGAAGTGCGGCGCGTGCGGAATGACGCAAAGAGGGTATATTACCGCAGATCATTGCGTATACTGCGGGGCGGAAACGGAGGAAAATGCGGAATGAAGGTGGCGGGCCTGACGGCGATATGCGTGCTGCTGCAAAAGCTGTACGGAGAAGTGGACGCGAAGGATCGAGGCGGGGTGCAGGAAGCGATTGACCTGGTGAGCAAGTTCAATGGGTTTGAGCATCATCCGTGGCGGGACGCGCGCAGCGCGATGCCGAGAAAAGGGACGCTGTGCGCGGTGTATGGGCGGGTGGACGGTATACGGCATTATGACCTTGCGCTGTTTGACGGGGATGACTGGGAATTTGGCGCGGGTGCGAAATTTGCCGTAACGTACTGGCAGGAGATGACGGAGGTGCCGGATGAAACGGCTTAAAGGCGGCGAGATGGCTGTGAATGTGGAGGGAGAATGAAGGATGAACATGGAAGCGATTTACAACGTGATTTGCATGATAGGCGGCATACTGCTGGGCCTGCTGATTGGACCCATGCTGCGCGGGGGTGGGTGGGACGACTGACCATGACATCTATGAAAGATGTGAAATGAAGGAGGCAGGGGCATGAGCGTATATACGCCGGCGGCAAGAGCGAAAGCCAGAAAGGCGTACATGGAGAAGGTGAAAAAGGGCATCTGCACGCGGTGCGGAGACAGGGCCGAAACGGGCTATACCCTGTGCCCCGGGTGCCGGGAGCGGCAGCGGGCAGACTGCCGGGAGCGGTATCACAAGGTGGAAAAGGCAAAGCGCGAGGCGCGCAAGAAAGCCGGGCTGTGCGTGGTATGCGGGCGCAAGGCGGCGGAGGGGCTTACGCTGTGCGCGGAATGCGAGGAAGCGCGCAGGCAGGAAAGCAAAATGTGGTACGATGCAATCGGACGGAAACGGCAGGCGGAGCGCATTGCAGCCGGTCTGTGCTATCGGTGCGGAAGGCCGGTGGCAGCGGGGAGAAAGCAGTGCGCGGAGTGCCTGGAAAAGGCGAAAATTTACTACCGTGGGAAGCGGGAAAAAGATGGACGGAAAGCATGAAGTGCGCAACGCGGACATTGCGCTGCTGAAGAACGTATTTGCGATTATGCAGGAGATACGGGCGATAGAGGAAAGGCGGGCATGGCAGAAGGAGCGAATGACGAACATCAGCCAGCATCTGTCCTTTACGGGCGGGGGCGGAGAGCCGCGCGGGCTGGACAGTGCGTATGCGGCGCTGAGCGACATAGAGGAAGAGCACCATGAGAAGGTGCGGCAGTACAAGCGGGCGCTGAAGCGGGCGGAGGGCATCATCAACGGCATAGAAAGCCTGAAAATGCGGACAATGGTGATGATGCTGTACGTGGAGGAGCTGCCGGCCAAGGAGGTGCGGGAGCGGCTGAACATGAGCCGGCGGCGCTTTCATGCGGCGGTGGATGCGATTGAGCAGGCGGAGAATATGCGGAGTGTGCGGTGGCATGATGCGGATCAAACGTAAACACCTGCAGATGTACATATTCTTGCAACCATCGGGGAGCAATCCCCGGTGGAATTTTTATGCCCGGCGTTCGGCGGTATGAAGCGGGCAAGGCATCGCTTTCAAGGGATAGAAAACACGAAAACACGAAAAGAGCCGAAAAGTGTTTCAATTACGCTATTTCTATCTTTACGAATAAATTGGAAAGTGGTACAATGAAGCGGGTGTTTATGTAGCCAAATTATACCGGATTAGACGAAGCAGGAGAGAAAATGAAAATTTGCTACAACAGGCTGTTCAAACTCCTTATTGACAAGGACATGAAGAAAAAAGACTTATGCGAAAAGGCCGGCATTAGCACCAGCACAATTGTAAAGATGGGCCGCCAAGAGCCCGTATCGGTTGAGCTGATTGGGAAAATCTGCCTTGCGCTTGGCTGCACGGCGGATGACGTTCTTGAATTTTTACCGGATGAGGAAAAGGCAGCGTCCTGATTATTGGACGCAAAGATCATTAAAAATCAGGATTTCATCATGGCTGCGGCGATATTAGTGTAAGCCAACGTGTATGTGAAAAATTTTTAGGGGGCAAGGTTCATGGCGGATGACAGGGAGAAAACCGAAGCACTCTTTTCGGCATGGCTTGCCCAGAACATACCATCAGCCCACCTATCCGAACTGCGCCCTTACTATGCGGAAATAGAGACCTATTGCCTTAAAGCCAAAATTCTTAGCAAGCCTTTGCTGGAGACGACGGATTTGGCCGTGATCAAGAAGGCTTATAAGAAAATTTCTGAAAATCGTTGGTTTCAGCTTTCCCACAGAAAGCAGATGAAAAAGATTCTTTCCGCAGCGCAGTGTTATATGGGCTTTGTGAAAGCATTGGATGCGGGAAAGTGCAATTTTGAAACCAGTGAGCCAGAGAATATCCAACAGGTGTCCTTTCTTCCGACAGAAGAAAGTTCCCCTACAGTCCTTCCGGAAAATGAGGGCACATCCAGCGCCCCGACGTGCATAACAGCAGAAAAAAGTGCACCTGCTAAAGCAGGCACAAAAGACCCCGTAATTGACTATTTGAAGGAGAAGAAGCTAAAGTTTTTTGACCTGAGAGATAAGCTTGGCTGTCTTTGGATTGTAGGCGATTATGAAACGAAAAACCTGCTCCGGCCATTGATCGATGCCGGCGTTAAGCTGAATTTCAAAGAAGGCGGTGGAAATGCCACCGGTGGGAAGTCGGCATGGTGGACGAAGGACCATACCTCCCATGTGCAACTGGCCGGGAAGCCCTCAATTGCTGCCACGCCGACGAGCAAAAAGAAAGCAGGGGACATCCCTTTGAAGACGTTCCTTAAAGGTGACGTGTATAGGCCGCTTTATAGAGCGCTTACGGAAAGCGGGATTACTACGCTGGCGCAGCTAAAAGAAATCAATCTATGGTCCTTTATGAACCAGCACCGGCTGTACACCATTCAGCAGCGGCTGACAATCAGCACTGAATTAACGACTAAGCTGAGGGGTGACGGAGAGGAAGAGGGCCAGGATGCCTCCGCGTATGAAATTCTTTACAACGGAAGATCATACAAGGGTGCTTCGCCTTCAGAGGCCTTTATGGCGTTTTTGCCCGCTATTGCGGCGAAATATCCCTTGAAATTTCGCAAGTTGCTGGACCTGGCCCATCCGGAAACCGGCAGGATTGTTTTAAGCCGGTATGATGGCCATACAAGGCTAAGATTGATGAACCCGGATGCCTATGTGGACCCAGATCTTTCGCCAGCGCAGGTGAAAATGTACATTGCATGGATCATTGAGCGCTGTGACGCCATGCCCAAAGAATATTCCGTAAAACAAAAGAGCACGGACGTGACCGCCGAAAATCCGCCAACGAGCACGGGTACGACCATCCAAAATCCACGCAAGGCCGCAAAGCAGCCGAATAAAGCGCCTGAACGCAAAGTGTTTTCTCCCCCTAACCTTGTGCTAATGCAGGAAGCAGAGAATTATCTGCGCCAATGTGACTTAACGGGTGCCACCTATGAAGAATTGCAGGATAAACTGCGCCACACCATGGTTGGCACAAAAGAAATTGTTGCGCAGTGCCCCCACATTATTGAGATGAACCGAAGACTCTACCATGAGGATGCGCTGGTGGACTTTGAAGAAGGGGCGGACGCATTAGAAGCAATCCTTGATAAGCTGCTTAAAAAGAACAATGGCATTGCAACGGCAAAACATTTGTATGAGTATGCCCGCAACGAAATGGCTATGTTCTTCAACGATAACGACATTGAAGAACAACAAGCCGTATATGACCTGGCGCGGCACCTATTTGAAAAGCTTGGATACCACGGGAAGCGGTATGCTTTTAAATCAAATATGTATATCAGCCTTCCCGATGTTTCCGCCGATTCGGTTATTGACATTGTAAAAAAGTACGCAAGAGAAAAAGGCTCCACGGTTACCATACAGGAAGTGGGAGATTACCTAACCGGGCTGGGGATGAACACCGGCAATTTGCGAGGACTGATGCAGATTGATAAAAAACCGGTGTTTCTGATCTATGCGGAAAATGAGTATCTGCTTGCAGAACTTATGCACATCAACAAAGCCTTTTTTGAAGAAGTGCGCGGCGCCCTGAAACGATTGTTTGCGGATTGCGGCGGACACATTATTCCCCGCAATATATCCGATAGCTGGTATAAGCTGTTGCCTGCTTTGCCGGCTTCCCTGCCGTGGACACCGATACTTTTGCAGCAGCTGATCCGCTTTTACCCGAGCAAGCTGGAAGCCAGGACCATTATCGCCATGGAAACCCAAAGCAGCAATACACTGCATGCGATGTTTGTGGAAAAAGAGAGCTGGATACAGGATTTCCGGGACGTTGTTGAGGTTTTCCTGCACGATGAGATGCCAGACCGCGATGAATTTGGCGCAGAGGAATTGCGGAAAATCCTGGTGGACGCAGGCATGATCGGCGGCGGTGAGCTGACATCGCGCATGCACATTGCGCTGAGCGGCGACCAGCGCTTTATTTGGGACGGCGACGGCAGCCACGTTAAAGTGAGGATATGAGAAATGGCAAATGTATCATTTACCCGAGACGAGGCCATCCTGGCGCTGGATGTTTTGTATTTCACAAACGAGCCTCGGCTAAGCAAGGAAAGCAAAGAAATCGTCGAGCTCAGTGAACTACTGAACGA
>CAVFPH010000086.1:0-6572 GCA_963624325.1 bacterium | reverse complement strand
CCCCTGAGCGGGATTGCGGCGGCGATTGGGGCGTGCTTGCCCAATAAAGAGTAAACAATATGCGAAAAAAGGTGCGAAAGCACCTTTTTTCGGTTTTTGCGGATTTTCCTGTGAGCTTCGCTCACGGCCGGAAAATCCGTTAGGAATGAAAATTCGCTCTCGGAGGGAACCTCCTTCGCGAATTTTCTCCTCGCGCCGTACACGCCGCCGCTGCGGATTTAACAAGGCGGCGCTCGCGCCCGCCTTGACCACCCGCTAAGTTACTGATGCTTTTATGTTGACTGCAATCGATAATAAGATGGTTCTTTGGTCCTTTCTTGGCACAAGAAAGGACCGTTTCTTCGTCCCTCTCGTTTCCTCGTCACATCTCAACCGTGATGAGGGCGGCGTGGCGCAGGCTGTAGAGGCCGGCAAAGGCGACGGGGATATGGGTGATTTCCCGCAGGGCGCGGGCATACCAGCGCAGCTGCTCGCCGTACAGGGCGGGGAGGTTTTCGGCCTCGCAGCGGTCGGTTTTATAATCCACCAGCACCCAGGCGCCGTTTTCGATGAAGGCAAGGTCGATAACGCCCTGCACAAGCAGGTCTTCGTGACGCAGGCAGAAGCCCCACTCACGCTGCACGCGGGGGCTTGCCAGCATGCGGCGGCCGATATCGCTTTGCAAAAAGGCGCAGATATCCGAGATGCGCACCACCTGCGCCTCCTCGGCTGTGAGCAGGCCGCCGCGGGCAAGGGCATCCACCTGATTGCCAATTTCGGCAATTAAATCGGACGCAGTGCGGACGGCGGACAAATCCAGCGCGCCCAGTACCTTGTGCGCTGCCGTGCCGCGATCGGCGGCAGACAGCTTTTTTTCGGTCATAAACGGGGGCAATTCGGGGGGAAGGGTGTCCAAATGCAGGGATTTGCGCTTGGATTCGGGGGTTTCCTCCCGATCCTCATCCAGCAATCCCCCATGCAGCATGGCGGTGACGCCCGTCTTTTGCAGCTGCACAGGCTGGGCGGGACGCGTCAAATTATCCATAAATTGCTGCGATGGCAGCGTGTTCAAATCGGGCAGAGCAAACTTGCGGTCGCCGGGAAGCTCCTGCTTAAACTCGGTGCTGCGGTGATAGCGGATATCCCAGCGGCTGCCGTTGGACGCGGTAAACAGGCGATCCTGCCCCAAGGTGATGCCCTCGCCGATGGACTGCACCACCCAGTCCAGCATGCTGCGGGCACAGCCGGCGGCGTAATCCCCCGCGGGCATGTCCGCCATGGTCTTTACATTTTCCGGGTATTTGGGGGATGCCAGCAAAATCAGGCGATCCCGCGCGCGCGTCATGCCCACATACAGCAAGCGTGCCTCCTCCGCCTTGGTCTGCCGTGCCTGCTTGCAGCCAAGCGCCTTGCCGGCAATGGTCTGGCCGGTCAGGCGCTCCGTGGCATCCACATACTTGAGCGCAAGGCCCGTATCGGCATCGGTGCGCAGGATTTCGGTATCCAGGGGCATGCGGAAGCGGCGCGCCGTTTCCATCAGGATGACCAGGGGGAACTCCAGGCCTTTGGATTTGTGCAGGGTCATGATGCGCACCACGTCATCGTTTTCCCCCAGCTCCCGCGCGGCGTTTTCCCCGCCGGAGCGCTTGGCGATATCGCTGACGGACAGAAAATCGTGCAGGCTGTTGCGGGCGGACTCGCTGCCGGCGCGCTCGCAGAGCAGGCGCAGATTGGCCTGGCGGGCAGCGCCCTCATGCTCCGCGCCCGCGATGGCGTACAGACCCGTCAGGGTGAGCAGGCGCCACAGCAGCTGATCCACCGGCAGGTTGTCCGAAAGGAAGCGCCAGGCATCCAGCTTTTCGCACACCTCGCGGACATCGTCCTCCTTGTCGCGCAGGGCGAAAAACACCTGATAGAAGGGCTTTTGACGGGTATCATCCGTCAGGCGGATTTCGGCCAGGCGCGTGCTGGTAAAATGAAAGCACGGGCAGCGCAGGGTGGCCAGCAGGGGGATATCCTGATAGGGGTTGTCCAGCACCCGCAGCAGGTTCATCATATCCCGCACCTCGGGCAGGTCAAAATACTGCGCGTCGGCCTCGCTGTAGGCGGGAATGCCCTCGTCGTTTAGGATTTTCGCGATCTGCGGGGCGCGGCCGCTGGCGGCGCGCAGCAGGATGACGCAGTCCCGATAGCGCAGCTTGCGCTCGGTGCCCTTATCGGTGATCGTCCTGCCCACCTGCTCCCGAATGACGCGCGCGGCCAGCTGCGCCTCGTACATCCAGCCCTTGCGGGTTTCGCCGCTGTCGGCATCGGCGGGCTTGTCGCCCTCCTCGCCGTCCTCGCCCTGCGCTTCGGGCTGAATGTCATCGCTGATGATGTGCAGCTGCACGGCGGGATCATTGACGCTTTCGGTGCCGGGGTACAGGGCGGCATCGGCATCATACTCAATTTCGGTGGCGGCACGGCGCATGGCACGGCTGAAAACGCAGTTGACGGCCGAGAGGATGTTGCCGCGGCTGCGGAAATTGCGGCTGAGCAGGATGCGGCGGCACTTGGCCACCTTTTCGCTGCCGAACTGCTCATACTTGCTTAAAAACAGGGTGGGATCGGCCAGGCGGAAGCGGTAAATGGACTGCTTGACATCCCCCACCATGAACAGGCGGTTGTTTTCGTCATGCACACGGCGGACGATGGCCTCCTCAATGGCCGATACATCCTGGTACTCATCCACAAAGACAGCATCATACTGGGAGGCGACGGACTTGCGCACCTCCTCATCGGACAAGGCCTTCAGCGCCATGTGTTCCAGATCGTGATAATCCAGCAGGTTCTTTTTCTGCTTGTAGGCGCTGTAGCGGGTGTGGATGTTCTGCACCAGGGCAATCAGCGCGCGCAGGGCGGGCAGGGTGGCCTCCACCTCCCCCGCGGCCTCGTCCATATCCATGGGGATCATCTCCCGCGCCGATTTCACCAGCTTTTTCAGGCGGTCACGCAGCTCGTCAAAGCGCTCGAGCAGATCCTCGGGCACATCGGCATCCTTGGGCTTTCGGGCCCTGGCGGCAAAGCGCATGGTGGTGGGGGGCAGATTATCCTCGCGGATAGATTTTTGCATCAGCTCAATCAGGGCGGCATCGCCATCGACCGTGCCCGCCAGATATTCCAGCCCGGGCAGGGCGGTCAGCTTCTCGCACTGATCGCACAGCTGCTGCGCGCCCTCCAGGTTCATCAGCGCCTCCTTGCGCAGCAAAAGCAGGAAGGGGCGCAGACCCTTGCCGGCGGGATCGGCCATGTGGATTTTCAGCCACTTTTCGGGCTCAGCCTGGGCGCGCAGGAAGGCATATAGCTGCCGCGCGGTCTTGACGATTTCCTCATCCTCAAATTCTTCCACCAGCGCCGCGGCATCGGGAGAATCGGAGGCGCACATCTCCTCCATGCTCTCGTCAATGGCGCGCTGCATCAGGGGCTCCAGCGCCGTGTTGTCCCCGATTTTCGCCATAGGGTCGACATCCGCCGCCTGGAAATTCTGGCTGATGACGCGGTGGCAGAACACGTGCAGGGTGGAGATCTGCGCGCGGCGCGCCAGCAGCACCTGACGGCGCAGGTGCGGGTTGCCGGCGGACTCGGCATCCAGGGCGGCAATCAGGCGCTCACGCAGCTCGGCGGCGGCGGCGCGGGTGAAGGTGATGATCAGCAGGCGGTTGATCTGCCCGCCATCGCGGAGCAGGCTTAACACGTGCTCCACCAGAACGGCGGTTTTGCCGCTGCCTGCGGCGGCACTGACAAGCAGCTCGCTGTTGCGGGCGCTGATGGCTTCCTGCTGGGAGGGCGTCCAATTCGGCATGAGGCATTCTCCTTCGGATGGATTGTTTCACGTGAAACATTGTGTTGGGCGCGGGGGATGTTTCACGTGGAACAATGGGCGGGGTTGTTACGGTAAACATTTCGCTGCGGGCGGGGGGATTTCCTGCTTATTGGGAAATATTCGTATATAATAGGAAGAAAAGTATTATTTTTGATGCGAAAAATCCTGAAGCGATATCGTCCTGTGCCTTTTACGCAATCCATAAATGATCCAAAGATGGTTCTTTGGTCTTTTCTTTAGTAAAGAAAGGACCGTCTCCCCGTCTCCTACGAAAGTACCGTTTCTCTATTCGTAACTTCCCCGCCGCGGGCGCGGTATTCGCCGGGGGTACAGCCGCATTCACGGCGGAAGGCGGTGGAGAAGTGGGCGGTATTGGCATAGCCGCAGGAGGCGGCGATCTGGGCGAGGGTCAGATTGGCATTTTTGAGCATGCCGCGCGCCATGGAAGCGCGGGCGCGGGCGATGGCGGCGCTGGGGGAGATTCCGGCGGCTTGGCGGAAGGCGCGGAAGAGCTGGGAGCGGCTGAGGCCGACAAAGGAGGCAATCTGCTCCACGGTGACGGCGCTGCCGCCCGAAAGCTGGGCATGGATGAACCACATGGCCTTTTCATAATAGGCCAGGGCAGGGCTGACGGGGCGCGCGTCGGAGGGGCTGATGAGCGCGATAAAGCGCAGTACCCCGCCCGCAGCCGCCAGAGCGCCCGCCGCGTTATCGGATATGGAAGATATATCATCGTATATTTGCCGTATGCAGGCAGTCACGCGTTCCCCGTGCTCGGCGGTAAAGAAGGGCGCATCCTCGGTGATGCCGGTGGCGGCAATCAGGGAGGCGGCCTCCTCCCCCCGAAAGCCCAGCCATACATAGTGCCAGGGATCGGCGGCATCGGCGGTATAGGTGGTCACCTGCCCGGGAAAAATGAGGAAGCCCTGCCCCGCACGCAGGGAAAAGACGCCGCCGGTTGTGTGCAGCACCCCGCAGCCGCCAATGATATAGTGGAACAGGTAGCCCTTGCGCACGGCAGGGCCGTAGCTGTGGGCGGGCGCGCAGCGCTCCTCCCCGCAGTTGATGACGGTGAGATCCGTATGGACACCCCCTTTGCATGCAACATACAGACAATGATCTGCAACGCACAGGCATTGCGGTTTCAGGTTTATTTTACTATACTTATGGTGATGTTGCAACCGATATTACGCATCATGGAGGAAACATATATGGCAAAAGTGACATTCATGGGCGCGGGATCTACCGTATTTGCCAAGAACGTGCTGGGCGACTGCCTGACCAGCCCCGTCATGGGCGAGAGCGAGATTGCCCTGTACGATATTGACCCTGTACGCCTGGACGACAGCAAGCGCATGCTGGACGCCATCAACAATAACCTGGGCAACAAGGCGAGCATCCGCACGTATCTGGGCGTGGAGAACCGCAAGGACGCCCTGCGCGGCGCCAATTACGTGGTCAACGCCATTCAGGTGGGCCTGTACCGCCCCTGCACGGTGACGGACTTTGAGGTGCCCAAGAAGTACGGCCTGCGCCAGACGATTGCCGATACGCTGGGCATCGGCGGCATTTTCCGCGCCCTGCGCACCATCCCCGTGATGGACGATTTTGCGCGCGATATGGCCGAGGTGTGCCCCAACGCGTGGTTCCTTAACTACACCAACCCCATGGCCATGCTGTCGGGCTATATGCAGCGCTACACGCCCATCAAGACCGTGGGCCTGTGCCACAGCGTGCAGGTGTGCGCCAGCCATCTGCTAAAGGGCCTGGGCATGGACTACAACGACAGCTATCAGTGGAAAATCGCGGGCATCAACCATCAGGCCTGGCTGCTGGAGATTACCGATGACAAGGGCAACGACCTGTACCCCGAGATCAAGCGCCGTGCCGCCGCGCGCACCGAAAAGCATGATGACATGGTGCGCTATGAGCTGATGAAGCGCTTTGGCTATTATGTTACCGAATCCAGCGAGCATAACGCCGAATACACGCCGTATTTTATCAAGGATAAGTATCCCGAGCTGATTGAGCGGTTCAATATCCCCCTGGATGAGTATCCGCGCCGCTGCGTCAATCAGGAAAACAACTGGATCAAGATGCGCGATGAGCTGACGACGAAGGATAAGCTGGTGCATGAGCGCAGCCGCGAGTATGCCTGCCACATCATGGAGGCCATGGAGACCAACGAGCCCTACAAGATCGGCGGCAATGTGCTAAATACCGGCCTGATCACCAACCTGCCCCGCAATGCCTGCGTGGAGGTGCCCTGCCTGGTGGACAAGAGCGGCGTGACCCCGACCTATGTGGGCGACCTGCCCGAGCAGTGCGCGGCGCTGAACCGCACCAACATCAACGTGCAGCTGCTGACCATTGAGGCCGCGCACACGCTGAAGAAGGATTACATCTATCAGGCCGCGATGATGGATCCCCATCTGCAGAGCGAACTGTCCATTGACGATATCGTGTCGCTGTGCGATGATCTGATTGAGGCGCATGAGGGGTGGCTGCCGGAGTACCGTTAAAAGTCTTCGACTTTTAACGGGTTTACCGCTGAAAGCAATGCTTTCAGCGGTTTTTTTTCAGATTTTCTGCCCGTGGGGCGCAGCCCCACAAGAAAATCTGCAAAAAAATCCGTTGAAAATCACGGATTTTCAACGGATTCCCGATAAAAATCGCAGATTTTTATCGGCTTGCTTCAGCTGATTTTTTCTCCCGTCAGTTCATACCACGC
>CAVFPH010000085.1:0-6629 GCA_963624325.1 bacterium | reverse complement strand
CCGCTGCGGATTTAACAAGGCGGCGCTTGCGCCCGCCTTGACCACCCGCTGAGTTAGTTTTGCTTTTACGCTGTCCTTAAATGATTTTAAGGTGGTTCTTTGTTACTTTCTTGGCACAAGAAAGTAACGTTTCCCTCGTTCCCTCCGTCTCCCCGTCCCCCGTACCTTTTTCCCGTTTTCCCCGTTATTGTTCGCGAATTTGGGTGGAAAGGCAGTTTTTCTTTTGGGAAAAATCGGTGGAAAAATATAAACGGCTGTGTCGAATTTGCGCATTTATGCAGCGGAATATTGCCTTTATGTTACGAATTATCCACAATTTCGGGATATTTTGCGTGAATGGATTGTGGATAACTTGGATAAGTAAGTGGGGATAACTTTTGTTTTCCACCGAAGTTTTCCACCGTGATTTTGGAAAATTGAGAAAAATCACGGGTTTTTCGGGATTTTTCGGTGGATAAGTTGGTGGATAATGTGGATATCTTGCATGAAACTCCCTTTTATGCACGCGCATGCGCGCAGTTTTACCCTTGACGGAGGCAAACCTTTGCTTTTCTTGGCGGAAACGGCGTAATCCGTCCATCCCGCCGCATAAGGATGCGCATATACTGCATTTTTATGCATGCGGCATTTTTCGGCACTGGGGAAAACGTGGGGATAAGGCGGTGGAAAACGCGTGAATGGCGTGTGGATGGGATTCGGCGCAGACTTTTGGGGACGGTGGATTGTTTTTGGGGACGAAAGAAACGGGGGGAACGTTACTTTCTTGTGCCAAGAAAGTAACAAAGAACCATCTTGAAATAATTTAAGGACAGCGTAAAACATCTTCCATTCCCAAGCCGGTTCTTTGGTCCTTTCTTTACCAAAGAAAGGACCGTCCCTCCTCCCCTCGTCCTCTTTTTCCCCATTGCGGAAAATTATTTTTTTCTATATAATAACAAATGATATTTTCGTTCCAATGTACCGCAAAAAGGAGCTGATTCTCATGCGCGATCGTCTGCCCGCGCTGCCGCTGATTGTAAACGACCCGTATTTTTCCGTTTGGATGCCGGGGGACACCTTTACCTCCGCGAACACCGTACACTGGGCCGGGCCGGAAAAGCCGCTGCAAGCCACAGTGACGGTGGACGGCAAAACCTGCATGTGCCTGGGTCACAACGGCACCCGTGCCATGGAAACAATCGATGTGCAGGTAACGCCCACGGCGACAACCTCTGTCCTGCGCGCCGACAACATTGAAATCACCCTGTCCTTCCGCGCCCCTGCGCTGCCAAATGATCTGGACGCCCTGTCCGCCCCCATCACCTTTGTGGATTACGCCATCCGCAGCACGGACGGCGCGGCGCACGAGGTTGCCTTCACCTTTTTTGCCTCGGACGCCCTATGCTATGACGGCGCCTCCGCCCCCGCCATGCGCTATGACACCTATGACCGCGAGGGCCTGCACATGGCCTACATCGGCCGGCTTCAGCAGCACGTGCTGGGCAACAGCGGGGATCACATCACCATCGACTGGGGCTATCTGTACCTGGCCGCCCCGAACGGGGAATTCACCCTGCACCGCAATTCCATCATCAAATACCGCCGCAGCATGACCGTCGGCAGCGACGCGGTATCCGATTATCTGATGCTGGGCTATGATGACATTGCCGCCGTCAACTATTTCGGCGTGCCCTGCCGCGCGTGGTATCAGCGGCACGGGCAGACACTGCCCGGCATGATGGCGCGCATGGCGCGGCACTATGACAGCCTGAAGAATGCCTGCCGCGCGCTGGATGAGCAGGTGCAAAAGGACGCCCTTGCCATCGGCGGGGAGGATTACCGCCTGATCTGCGCCGCGGCCTGGCGCCACACCCTGGGCGCGCACAAGCTGATTGCCACGCCCGAGGGCGAAATGGCCCTGCTGTCCAAGGAGAACGACAGCAACGGCTGCATCGGCACGGTGGATGTCAGCTATCCTTCCGCCCCGCTGTTTTTGAAATACTGCCCGGAGCTGGTCAACGCCCTGTGCCGCCCGGTGCTGGCCTTTGCCCAGTACCCCGTGTGGGAGGAGGATTTTGCCCCCCACGATGTGGGCCGCTATCCCTATGCCACCGGTCAGGTATACGCGGCGGAAAAGAACCTGTGCGGCATCACCCCCGCCCCCTTTTACCTCTACCCCGCCGGCAAGCAGGTATACAACATCCGCAATCAGATGCCGGTGGAGGAGTGCGGCAACATGCTCATCATGCTGGAAGCCGCCATGACCATGGGCGCCGGCGAGCAGCTTTTGTACGCCTACGCGCCCACGCTTGAAAAGTGGGTTCAGTATCTGGACAAATACGGCGAGGATCCCGGCGATCAGCTTTGCACCGACGATTTTGCCGGCCACCTTGCCCACAACATCAACCTGTCCGCCAAGGCCATTGTGGGCGTTGCCTGCTACGCGCGCATGCAGCACCGCCTGTGCCATGAGGAGGCCGCCGCGCGCTGGGAGGCCCGCGCCAAGGAAATGGCCGCAAGCTGGCTTGCCCGCGCGCAGGCAGGCGATCATACCGCCCTCACCTTTGACGGCGAAGGCTGGAGCATGAAGTACAACCTGGCCTGGGACAAGGTGCTGAACCTGCATCTGCTGCCCGATGATTTCTATCGGCGGGAGCTTGCCTCCTACCTGCCCCGCATCAACCGCTACGGCCTGCCCCTGGACAGCCGCGCCGACTATACCAAGAGCGACTGGATCCTCTGGACCGCCGCCATGGCGCAGGATCAAGATACCTTTGATGCCCTTGTTGCGCCCGTCGCCCGCTACCTGCGCGAAAGCACCACCCGCGTTGCCTTCTCGGACTGGTACGACAGCAAAACGGGAATGTTTGTGCAGTTTATCGGAAGAAGCGTGCAGGGGGGACTGTATATGCCCATGCTTACTAACCGATAAAAATCTGCGATTTTTATCGGGAGTGCCGCTGAAAGTCATTCGACTTTCAGCGGTTTTTGTGTTATAATGCTATTTGGGATTTTTTAGCCCGCAGCGGCAATAATCCGCCCTTCGGCCGTCAGAATCCCACCCGGATTTTCCCCGTCGCTTTTGGGGATAACTTTGTGGATATTTTGGGAGCAATCCCAAAACGCAAGCAGTATCGGGCATTTTCGATCCACAATCGGTGGAAAGCGCGGATGGGGATAATGTGGATAACCAAAACCGCGTCCTAAAAAACGCGGACTTTTGGGGAAGAAATTGCAAGGCGGGTTTTTTCCGTCGGCAGGGTATCGGGCATCCTGCGCGGCTTTTGGCGCCGCGGCAGACCAACCCCCGCCGAAAAAGCGGGTTATCCACGAAAAATCCCCGCGCCATCCCGATGTTTTCCACCGTCCAAAATGCCCAAAACCCAAGCGCCGCAAGGGTTTTGGCACTTATCCACATTATCCACCGCCCCTACTGCTACTACGGATATATAATATTCAGCATCATCATGCGAAAGGGTTGAGTTTTACCGATGAAGTTTACCGTCAATGCATCCGATTTTAACGCAGGCATGAGCCTGTGCGGCCATGCCGCCGTAGCGCACGCCAGCAGAGCGATTTTTGAAAGCATCCTGCTGGAAACCGAGGACACGGGGCTGAGCCTGACCGCCACGGACGGCGAAATGATCATCCGCACGCGGGTGAACGCGCAGATTGCCGAGGAGGGCGTGGCCATGGTGCCCGTGCGCCTGTTCGGCGACCTGCTGCGCAAGCTCAAGGGTGAGGTAACCGTATCCATCGACCGCAATTTCAATGTGGAAGTGCAGGCCGAAAGCGGCTGCAGCAATACCTGCATGCAGTACATCGACGCCAGCGATTTCCCCGATGTGCCCGATGTGCCGGCGCAGAAATTCCAGGTGACCATTCCGCAGAACCGCCTGCGCGAGGCCATCACGCGCGTGATGTTTGCCGTATCGCAGGATGAAACCCGCCGCATCCTGACGGGGTGCCTGATGGAAGTGACGGCGGAGGAGATCCGCTTTATCGGCCTGGACGGCTACCGCCTGGCCATGCAGCGCATCAGCGGCGAATTTGCCATGCCCGAAGGGCAGAATCTGGTGGCGGCCGTGCCGCCGGGACGCCTGATCGGCGAGTTCGCGCGCATGCTGGGAGACACCGATGAGCCCGCCACCATCACCTGCAGCAAAACGCGCCTGTGCGTGTCCTTTGGAAGCACCGAGTGCTACGCCACCCTGCTTACAGGCGAGTACATTGATTACCGCCAAATCCTGCCCAAGAACAGCACCAGCCAATTGATCCTTAGGAAGGATGAGTTTGTCGCGGCCATCGAGCGCGCCTCCCTGGTTGCCCGCGAGGCCAAGAACAACCTGATCCGCCTGACCATGCGGGACGGCGAAATGCTGGTAACGGCCAATTCCGATCACAGCAGCGCCATGGAGCGCATCACGGTGCAGTACCCCTATGAGGAGTTCAAAATTGCCTTTAACGCCAGATATCTGGTGGATGTAGTGCGCAATTTGGATACGAACGACCTGAAGATGGAGTTCAAGACGAATGTTTCGCCGGCGATGATTACGCCTGTGAACGGAAATAACTACCTCTATTTGGTGTTGCCCGTACGCGTCGTCAATTGACGACGCGAACAGAGCCGATAAAAGTTTTTAACTTTTATCGGGCTTTTGCAGATTTTCCTGTTCGCTTCGCTTACGGTCGGAAAATCTGATAGGAATGAAAATCCGCTCTCGGAGGGAACCTCCTTCGCGGATTTTCTCCTCCCGCCGTACACGCCGGCGGTCCGGGTTTTAAACGGAGGCGCTGCGCCCTCCGTTGCCTCCCGCTAAGTTACCCGTGAAAGGCAGCCAATCGGGACTGCACATCAAAACAAACTTGGCGGGTGGTCAAGGCGGACGCAGTGCCAATGAGGCAACGAGTTTTGCAAGCGTCAGCGAAGCAAAACGACTATGCCGAATTGTGAGGGCGTCCCCGAAGCAGGTTTCCTGCGGGAGGAAATTTTCATACCTTACGGATTTTCTGCCCGTGCGCCATCGGCGCACAAGAAAATCCGAAAAATTCCTATGAAAATCGCAGATTTTCATAGGCTACCCGATAAAAGACCGCACAGCGGACTTTTATCGGCAGCCGGCGGCTTTGCCGCCGTCTATGAAATGGGGTGTGTTTATGTCTCGCTGCATTCCGCTCTTTCTTGCCTTTGTGCTTGTCTTTTTGTGCGCCCTGCCCGCGCGCGCGGAGTGGCGGGACGGCATGCTGTCCGCCGATGCTACGGTGTTTGACCTTGAAACCGCCAAGGAAGCCCTTCGCCTGTGCACGCTGATTTACTATCCCGATCAGCAGGCGCAGTACATGTCGGCGGCAGGGTTCCGCTATGTCGGGCAATGGAACTTTGCGCGCCCGTCGGGGGACACGCGGCACATCTGTGCCTATACCGTGTATCAAAAGCCCCTGGAGGACGGCCGCACGGCCGTTATGATCCTGATCCGCGGCACGGGGGATGAGGAATGGGCGCTCAACATGGATGTTATGCCCTCGGGCGATTATGATTTGCCGTATGCTGAAAATTTCACCCTGGCCGCGCAGGATATTATGGATACGCAGGCGGCATTTTTCGCGGGCATTGAAAGCCCCGTCTTTCTGGTGGCGGGACACAGCCGCGGCGGCGCGTGCGCAAACGTGCTTGGAAAGCTGCTGACCGATGCCTACGGCGAGCAAAGCGTCTATGCCTACACCTTTGCCACCCCCCGCACGGTGCGCGGGGAATATCCCAAGTACAGCAACATCTTTAACATCATCAACCCCTGCGACTACATCACCATGATGCCCCTGGCCGCCTGGGGGTTTGAGCGCTACGGCACCGACATCACCCTGCCCACCGCAAACGCGACGGCGGAGCAGATTGCCGCCGCGCGCGCGGATTATCAAAATGAATTGGGCAACTGGGGCGATTTCAAGGTGTTCAAGGACGGCACGGCCATCCCGAATGCCTTTATTGCCGCCGTGGCGGCCTTTGCGCCCACGGTGCGTGATGCCTATGAGACGCGCCACAGCCTGACGGGCCCCGGGCTTTCCGAGGACGGGCTGACGGGCAGCGAGTTTATCATGAAGCTGAGCATCGCGATCCTCGGTCAAGATACGGCAAGCCTGATACTGGACATTGCGAAAATGAAGGCCAACGGCACGGATTTTGACGCGATATTGAACGTGCTGACAAGCGCGGCGTTCAGCGGGGAGATCGGTGCGCTGACGATGGCGCATATGCCCGGCATGTACGCCGCATGGCTCAGTTTGGGAAACTGAGCCAGACGGCGTGCCGATAAAAATCTGCGATTTTTATCGGGCTTTGCCATTAAAATCCTGCGGGATTTTAATGGGGTTTGGCAGATTTTCTTGTGCGCCGATGGCGCACGGGCAGAAAATCTGATAGGAATGAAAATTTCCTCCCGCAGGAAACCTGCTTCGGAAATTTTCCCCGCCCGCGCGGACGGCATTGCCGCTTTTTCACGGCTTCGCCCAATAGCTTGATCGGCAATGCCGATGGAAACAGGCGAAGCCTGCCCCGCGATACGATTACAAACGGAGGCGCTCGCGCCCTCCGTTGCCTCCCGCTGAGTTACTCCTGCTTTTACGCAGATATTGAATTATTTTAAGATGGTTCT
>CAVFPH010000084.1:0-6883 GCA_963624325.1 bacterium | reverse complement strand
GGATTTTCTCCTCGCGGCGTACACGCCGCCGCTGCGGAATAAGCAAGGCGGCGCTTGCGCCCGCCTTGACCACCCGCCAAGTTAGTTCTGAATTGCACTCCCGATAGGCTGCTTTTCACGAGTAACTCAGCGGGTGGCAACGGAGGGCGCTTAGCGCCTCCGTTTGTAATCGTATCGCGGGGCTCTGCCGCGCGGGCGGGGGCACAAATCCGCCGCTGCCTGTGGCAGATGAAGGCGGATGCAGTGCCAATGAGGCAACGAGTTTTGCAAGCGCCAGCGCAGCAAAACGACTATGCCGAATTGCGAGGACGTCCCCGAAGCAGGTTTCCTGCGGGAGGAAATTTTCATGCCTTACGGATTTTCCGACCGTGAGCGAAGCGAACAGGAAAATCCGCAATAACCCGTTGAAAATCGCAGATTTTTAACGGCATCTATGAGGTTTTTATGCGCTACCACATCGACACCATTCCCGTATGGGATGCCCTGAAGGCGGGGGGCGAATGCCCGCTGTGCACCCTGCGCAAAAGCGTTGAAAGCACCGACGCAGACCGTTTTCTGGGCGGATCGGTGATGGAGCCGGACACCCGCGTGCGGGTGAACGCCCTGGGCTTCTGCGCGCGTCACCATGCCCTGCTTTATGCCAGGCAGAACCGTCTGGGGCATGCGCTGATGACGCATACGCACCTCAAGGAAAGCGCGGGCAAGGCGCACAAGCTTTTGTCCGATGCCGCGCAGGGCGCAAAGCAGGGGGCGGAAGGGAGCGTGCTGCGGCGCACCCTGGGCAAGGGCGGCGGGCGCGAGGCGCTGCTGAGTGCCGCCGAGGGGCTGGACAAGCTGACGGGAAGCTGCATTCTGTGCGAGAGCATTGAAAGCAACATGAACCGCTATGCCTATACCCTGCTGCACCTGTACGCCCATGATTCCGCCTTCAAAAAGGCCTTTGAAAGCTCAATGGGCGTGTGCCTGCCCGATGCCGCGCTTTTGCTGCGCATGGCGGCGGACGCGATGAATGCCCGCGAGCAGGCCGATTTTGCCGATACCCTGCTGCGCCTGACGGACGCAAGCCTGTCCCGCGTGGCGGATGAGCTGGAGTGGTTTACCCTGAAATTTGACTACCGCAACGCCGACAAGCCGTGGAACAACAGCCGGGATGCCCTGGACCGCGCGATTCTCAAGCTGCGCGGCGGGGATGTGCAAAGTGAGCCGGGGGCGAAAAAAGGATGAGAAAAGTACGCAAGGCTGCCGCCGTGCTGCTGCTGATGGCAGTGCTGTGCATCCTGGGCGGCTGCGGGGAAGTGCCGCCCGAAAATTTGCGGCAGGATACCCCGACGGGGGAGGCAGCGCTGTCCGCCCTGCCTGAGGAAACGGCCGCGCAGACGCAGAGCGCCACGCTGTATTTCCGCTTTGGGGATACGGGGATTTTGAAGCAGGAAGAGCGGGAATTGACGGTGCTGCCCAATGAAAGCCGCGAAAAGGCGCTGGTGCAGGCGCTGCTGGACGGCTCGCAGTCGGGCGGGAGCGCGCTGTTTCCGGAGGGCACCGAGGTGCTGTCCACCAAGGCGGCGGACGATGTGATTTACGTCACCTTCAGCGAGGCGCTCTACGGCCGCTATCCCGATGAAAGCGCGGCGGACCTTGATACCGATGCCGCGGTGCTTCGCCGCCGCATGGCCATGGCCGCCCTGTGCGCCGCCCTGACCGAGAGCGGGGAATATCAAAGCGTGCAGGTGCTGGTGCGGGCGGAGACGGATATCGGCTCCTCCATGCGCCTGCGGGAAAGCTATTTTCTGTCTGATTCCGACCTGCCATGCGATCCCCTTACCCGTGATGATGCCTGCCTGCCCGCGCCTGCCCTGTGCGCAAGGCAGGCCCTGGATGCCTGGAAAACGCGGGACTGGGAAAGTTTATCCCCCTGGATCTGCGGCGGGACGCAGAGCGGGGCGGCACTGAGCTCCTCCCGCATTCTGCTTGCCTATGAGGCGGGGGAGGCCTGCGTATCCCCAAGCGGGCAGAGCGCGGTGGTCTGCCTGCGTTTGACGGTGCGCGATGCAAAAGGATCGGGGGAGAGCGAAATCAGCTGCTCCCTGCCCCTGCGCCGTGAGGGCGGGGTGTGGAAGGCCGATGCCCGGGTGCTTGCAGGGCTGATGAACCCGTAGGAGGAATACCGCCATGCCGTGTAGAATCAAGCGCGCGCTGATATTCGCAGTGTGCGCAGCGCTTAGCCTGTCCCTTAGCGGGTGCGTATCGGGCGTGGATGCCCTGCAAAAGAAGGACAGCGTCACCCTGCCCCCGGCGCAGGTGGATTATGCCGCGCCCACGGGGGACAGCAACCAGGAAATTGTCGAAAGCGTTTTGCTCTATGTGCCCAATGCCGCCCGCACGCGGCTGATTGCCCAGACCGACCGCATTTCCATATCGGCGGCGCGGCACCCGGCCGAGGCGACCCTGCGCCGTCTGCTGGCCTTTGCGGGCAATGCGGAGGCGGCCTCCCTGTGCGAGGGAATCACGCTTGCGCTCTCCTCGGTCAACCCGGTGGAGATATCGGGGGATACCGCCACGGTGAACCTGAGCGCCTCGGCGCTGACCTTATCCCACGGCGAGCTCTACATTGTGTGCCAGGCCATTGCCGACACCCTGTGCCAGTGGGGGGACATCCGCTATGTGAACGTGCTGGTCAGCTCCACCCAGCCCGGGCTGGACGTGGGTGCCAGCGTGCCCGCGGGCTGCTTTACCGCCAACTACACCGATACCCTGGATGCCCTGACCGCCGCCGCGCAGACGCAGAGCAGCGCCTCGGCGACCGCCCGCTTTACCCTGCCCGTCACGCTGTATTATCCCTCCTATTCGGGCAAGGGGATCCTGGCCGAAACCCGCACGCTGAGCTTTGCCGGGCGAAACAAGGCAACCCTGATTTCCGCGCTGCTTGATGCCCTGTCCGAGGGGGCGCAGACGCTTGACAACACCCCGGACATGATTGATCTGTCCTCCTACCTGACCGAAACACCGACCGTGCAGGAGGTGGCGGTATCGGGCGGGCAGTGCGCCGTGCTGCGCTTCAGCCGTGCCTTCAACGATGCGCTGATTGCCGCGGGCATTCCGCGATCCGTCATGATGGCATCGCTGACGTATACCCTGACCGCCTTTGTGCCCGGGCTGAGCGGCGTGACGGTGTACATCGGGGACGAGCTGGTGGGCGCCGTGGTGCCGGGCGGCACGTACACGGGCGCGGGGGAGAGCATCACCTTTGAAAACGGGCTGATGCGCAGAAGCGATTTTTCGATCTTCCTTCTGTCCAACTGCACGCTGTATTTTTCGGACGGCGCGGGGCATTTGGTCGAGGTGCGGCGGCCCATCCCCTACTATGAAACGCGCTCGGCGCGGTATTTGATCAACTGCCTGATGCAGGGGCCGCAGCCCTGCGACAACGCATCCGCCGCGCAAGCGGTGCTGCCCGGCACCCTGGGGGATGCCGACCTGCTGGGGCTGGGGCTGAGCGGGACGACGCTTTTGATGAACCTGTCCGCCCACGCCCTATCCGAAATGTCCGCCGCGGAGGCGGCAAACGAGCAGATCATGGTATACGCCATGGTCAACACCCTGTCCGAGCTGGACGGCATTACGGGGGTGTGCTTCTTCTTTAACGGGGAGCAGCGCGAAACCCTGTGCGGCCGCGTGTACTGGGCGGGCAGCTTTTTGAAGAACATGAGCATTGTGAAGCAGTAATCAAGGGGAGGGAGACCGCATGAAGCGCCTGCTGGGGGATATCCGCCGCGCGGATACCGACTTTGGCATGATCTCCCGCGGGGACCGTGTGGCCATCGGCGTATCGGGCGGCAAGGACAGCCTGATGCTGCTGCGCGCCATGGCGGTATACAGCCGCTTTGAAAGCAAGCCCTTTGAGGCGGTGGCGATCACGCTGAAAACGGGCGATCCCTTTGATACCGCGCCCATCCGGAAATTATGCGGGGAGCTGGGCGTTCCCTATTACGTGCAGGAGTGCGATCTGATCCATCAGCTGTTTGACGTAAGGCACGAGGAAAACCCCTGTGCCCTGTGCGCAAGGCTGCGGCGGGGGGCGCTGCTGCGCATGGCGGGGGAGCTGGGGTGCCGAAAGCTGGCGCTGGGGCACCACAGGGAGGACGCGGAGGAGACGCTTTTGATGAGCGTGCTCTTTGAGGCGCGGCTGCACACCTTTCACCCCGTTACGCGCATGGAGGACAGCGGCATCACGGTGATACGCCCCATGGTGTACGCATCCGAAAAAGAGATTGCGCACCTGGCCGAAAAATTTCACGTGCCGATTGTGAAAAACCCCTGCCCGGCAGACGGGCATACCACCCGGCAGGAAATGAAGGAGCTGCTCAGCGCCCTTTCCCGCCGCTATCCCCGCGCGCGGGAATACCTGCTGACCGCTTTGAAGGATGACAGCCGCTACGGGCTGTGGAACCGGGAAGGAAGGGAGGAAGGGCATGGAGGAACTGAAGGCAACGGTTAAAGGCACGCCCTTCCGCAACCCCGAAAACGGCTACACCGTGCTGACGGTGGGGGCCGGACGCGGAGAGGCGACGGTGGTGGGCATCATGCCCGAAATCGCCGCGGGCGAAAAGGCGGTGTTTCACGGCGAATGGGTGGAGCATCCGCAGTACGGGCGGCAGTTCAAGGCCGAAAGCTGCGAGATTTTGATGCCCTCCAGCCTAAGCGGCATGGAAAAATACCTGGGCTCGGGGCTGATCAAGGGCGTGAGACCCGCCACTGCCAAGCTGATTGTGCAGGAGTTCGGGCTGAAAACCATGGACATCCTAAGCGAGCAGCCCCACAGGCTGAGCGAGGTGCAGGGCATCGGCGAAAAGCGCGCAAAGCAGATTGCCGACAGCTTTCGGGAGCAGTACGCCACCCGGCAGGCGATGATTTTTCTGCAGACCTACGGGGTAACGCCCGGGATGGCGGTGAAAATCAGCCATGTATACGGGCCGCGCACGCAGGAAATCGTGCGGGAGAACCCCTATCGGCTGGTGGAGGATGTGGAGGGCATCGGCTTTCTGACGGCTGACCGCATTGCCCTGTCGATGGGCATTGCGCCCGAGAGCGAAAGCCGCCTGTCCGCGGGGCTGATCTATACCCTGCAGAGCGCCGCCGCCAATGCCGGGCACACCTATCTGCCATTGGAAGAGCTGCTTGGGCAGGCCGGGAAGGCGCTGAAGGTGGACAGCGAGCTTTTGCGCACCCACCTGACGGGGCTGATGCTGAGCCGCCGCCTGCGGGGGTACATAATTGACGGGGTGGACTGCGTGTTTCTGCCCCAGTTGTGGCAGGCCGAAAGCGAGATTGCCCGTCGGCTGCGGGATCTGCAGGCCGATTTTCACCCTGCCGCGGAGGACGGGGAGGCGGAGGAGCGCATCCGCGCCTTTGAAGCCGAAAAGGGCATCCGCTTTTCGCCCACCCAGAAAAAAGCCATCGCCATGGCGGTGCAGCAGGGGCTGCTGGTGATTACCGGCGGCCCGGGCACGGGCAAGACCACCATTATCAACTGCATCCTGTCCCTGCTGGGGAATGCCAAAGTGCTGCTTGCCGCGCCTACGGGACGCGCCGCCAAGCGCATGAGCGAGGCCACCGGGCGGGATGCCAGCACCCTGCACCGCCTGCTGGAATACGGCGGGGAGGATGGGGCGTTTACCCGCGATGAGGAGCGCCCGCTTCAGTGCAGCTGCCTGATTGTGGATGAAATGTCCATGGTGGATGTATACCTGATGCGCGCCTTTCTGCGCGCCCTGCCGCACGGGGCACGGCTGATATTGGTGGGGGACGCCGATCAGCTGCCGTCCGTGGGGGCGGGCAACGTGCTGGGGGACATCCTGCGCAGCGGGGTGATTACATCGGTGCGGCTGACCGAGATTTTCCGCCAGAGCGAAAGCAGCATGATTGTGCGCAACGCCCACGCCATCAACCACGGAGAAATGCCGATCCTGAACCGCAAGGGGGGCAACTTCTTTTTTGAGCGCCGTGCCTATGCCGAGGATGCCGCGAAAACGATTGTCGATTTGTGCCGCACGCGCCTGCCTGCCTACCTGCACAGCGCCGATCCCCTGCACGCGGTGCAGGTGCTCTCCCCCACCAAGAAGGGGGTGTGCGGCGTGACGGCGCTAAACACCCTGCTGCAGGAGGCGCTGAACCCGCCCTCCCCCAAAAAGCCCGAAATCGCCAGCGTGGGACGGCTTTTCCGCGAGGGCGACAAGGTGATGCACATCAAAAACAACTATCAGCTGGAATGGCTGGATGAGCACGGCCGCGAGGGCAAGGGGGTATTCAACGGGGACATGGGCATTGTGCTTTCCGTGGATCCCGAGGAGAGCTCGCTGGTGGTATACTTTGATGACGGGCGCACGGCGGAATACGAATTTGCCATGCTGGAAGAATTGGAGCTGGCCTACTGCCTGTCGGTGCACAAGAGCCAGGGCAGCGAGTTTGCCTGCGTGGTGATGCCCTGCGTGGGCGGCCCGCCCATGCTGCTGACCCGCAACCTGTTCTACACCGCCCTGACCCGCGCCAAGGAGCTGGTGGTGCTGGTGGGGCGCGAGGATGCCGTGGCGGCGATGGTGAACAACAACCATATCGCAAGGCGGTATACGGCGCTGTATCAAAGACTGATGGATATTCCCTGAAGGGCCGATAAAAGTCCGCTTCGCGGTCTTTTATCGGGATTTGCCATTAAAATCCTGCGGGATTTTAATGGGATTTGGCGGATTTTCTTGTGCGCCGATGGCGCACGGGCAGAAAATCCGTAAGGAATGAAAATTCGCTCTCGAAGCGCAGCTTCTTCGCGAATTTTCTCCTCCCGCCGTACACGCCGCCGCTGCGGATTTCAAACGGAGGCGCTTGCGCCCTC
>CAVFPH010000083.1:0-7076 GCA_963624325.1 bacterium | reverse complement strand
GGGTAATGATCCGGTACCGCGGCGCCTGCGGAGTGTGGCTGTGCGTTGAGTACAGACAGGATGCGTAGGTGTTCAGCATCCGGTAGCGTTCCAGAAACTCCGCATCTGCGCTGTCGATATCGTGTGTCAGCATGGAGCGGCAGACGACATTCGCCGCCTTCCGGCGTCCGTCCTTCAGCCACCCGCCTACCATGCCGCCCTTGTCCTTGGCGCGGTCACGCTCAGCCTTTGAGAGCTTCGGATACTCCTCTGCCGTCTCGGATGTGCGGATAGTATGCTGAAGCCGCTCGCACAGGGCATCAAAGGTGATGGTCTTATTCGACCAGATTTTCGCATGGCAGCTGCTGCCGTAGGCAATCTTCAGTTCGCGCATGTCTTGTACACCTCCTGACAGTCCCGGTTAAAGTAGCGGATGGACATGTTTCTGCCTCTCGCTTTGCGGATTTCCTGCCGCATGCCATCCGAGATTGTATCCCCGAACACCCATATTTCTCTGCACTTGGTCAGCATTACCTGCCCCATGAGCAGCCCAAGGTTGCGTTCAGCCATATTGCTGTCATTCAGAAATTGCGGAAAGAAGAGATGCGGGGCGACGGGCAGATAGCCCAGATTCACCGCCGTGCGACAGTAAGCCCTGGCGCGCTCCGTGTTTTCATCCACATTGCCCGCATAGGGTGAGCAGATGAAAACCATGGGGCGGTATTCGTCTTTCTGTTCTTTGGCTGTGGTTTTTTTCACTGCCTCATAAGCCGTCATGTCCTGATAACCCTCGGGGTTTTGCTTTGATACGCTCATTAGTGCCTCCTTAGTTTTTTTTGTAAAACTCGCATTCGTAACCGTCCGCACACAGCAGCAGGCCTTTCCCCCAGGGTGGTGTGCGTCCCATCTGTGCGCAGACAGCTTCAACATCCGTTGCCTGATCCGCTTCCAGGATGATCTCATCATGGACATGTGCCACAATGTCACAACAGCGCAGAGTTTGTAATGCAAAGCACAGCAGGTCACGGCTGATGCCCTGAACGATGTTCTCAACAAACTTCGGACCGTAGGACTCGATGCGCTCCCACTTCTTTGTTGCGCCAAGCCCCATGTAGGTTACAGAAGGGGAACCGAACCGGTTATCTTCGATGCGGGGCTTTGCATAGCAAAGATCTCTTCCGGCGGGAAGCCGTATGAAGAGCATTCCGGACTGCACCCGGAAGCGGATGCCGTGCGTAGAGGTCTGCGCCTTATCCCGCACAGCCGTCATGACGGCATCCCCGACGTCCCGCCACAGATGCGTGATATGCGGGTTCGCCCTTCGCCACTGCTTCACCAGCGCAGGAAGTTCTTCTTCCGTAAGCCCCATCTCCAGCGCGCCCATGGCCTTCAGTGCACCGACCCCGCCGCCGTAACCAAGGGCCAGTTCGGATATTTTCCCCTTTTGCCGCAGATGCCCGTTGATTCCGTGTTTTTCGACCGGTACACCAAACATCTGACTGGCAGATGCACAGTAAATATCACCGCCGTTCTTGAATACATCCATGCGCCACTGTTCTCCCGCCAGCCAGGCAATAACGCGTGCCTCAACGGCACTGAAGTCACTGACGATAAACTTTCTGCCGGGACGTGGTACAAAGGCTGTGCGGATCAGTTCGGAGAGTACATCCGTCACGGAACCGTAGCGCTGCTGAACCGCCCCGTAATCACCGCTCCGCACACATTCTCTGGCCTCTGCCAGCTCTTTCATGTGGTTCTGGGGAAGATTCTGCATCTGAATGTTGCGCCCCGAGAACCTTCCGGTGCGGTTTGCACCGTAGAACTGAAAACATCCGCGTATACGACCGTCTGCGCAGACGGTTGCTTCCATCGCCTGATACTTTTTCACCGAGCTTTTTGCCAGCTGCTGCCTCAAAAGAAGCACTTCCCTCAGGTCTTCCGGACAGTCTTTGAGCAACGCCGTTACCTCCTTTTTCCCGAGGCTGGCTGCCGGCATATCGTGTTCTGCCAGCCAGGTCTTCATCTGCACTACTGAATTCGGGTTCTCAAGGCGGGTCCGCCTCTGCATCTGAGCTATCAGTTCTTCCCGTGAACGTTTATCCATATAAATGGCGTTTTCCGCGAGCCTGCGGTCAATTGCAATGCCCCTGTCATTGATTTCCTGATCCAGATGGTATTCGTCCCACACTGTTTCGGGCACCGGATACCGCTGCAGACGCTCCTGAATGGCCATTTCGGTTTCCACATCCCGCAGGTTGTAGGCCTTGAAAGTGTTCCATTTTTCCGGCGCGTCCTGCGGAAGATTCCGGGTACGGCCACCGTTACCCTTGGTAGCTGCGCAGGGTTGGCAGAAGTAGCGGATCAGCTCCTTGCCTTCGCTGAGTTTCTGCTTGTCCAGTGACAGTGCGGCACCGACCCCTGCCAGTGAGAGCGGCAGGCCGAGATAGGCTGACCAGACCATGCTGCAGTGCCACTGTGCGGGATCCAGGAATTCATTCTTCGGCAGGCCCAGATATCTTGACAGGCACACACGCTCAAAGTTCGCATTGAAGGCCCATTTGGTAACACGTGCATCCGTAAGCGCTGCGAGGATTTCAGACGGAATATGCTCTCCCCCGGCAAGATCGACCACCTGTACAGGACCGTCGTCCACGGCATAGCCGAACAGCAGGATCTCGAAATCCGGTGATTCGCTGTAGCGGTATACAGAGGACTTGCTCAGGTCTATATCGGAATACGTTTCTATATCGATGCTGATGTGATTCAAAGCAGTCACCTTTTCTCAAGGAGGGGCGGCGGGAATGCCGCTGTTGACACCCCGCCGCGGTCCCGTGTCAGTCGAGAAAGCCGTTATCGTCATCCACCGGGTCAAACTCCTCGCTGGCCTTGGATCTGCCGCCGAGAGACTCGCCGTCACGGAGCTTCTGAATATTACCGAGACCGGCCGCGATGCCGCGGTTGCCGTTGGAGTTATAGCCGTAGAAGGTCACGGTGATTCTGCCATAACAGCCGGAGTACACCTCGGTCTGATCGAGGATCGGCTGCACCCGGTTATCCACCACCTGCGGTTTCTCACGGCTGTTGGCGTTCAGAAAGTAACACCCCGCGTACGCCTCATCATCAGGACGGTCGATATCCCCGTCCCGCAGAGGCATCTTCAGGTTTGCCGGTGCCTTGCCGCCCCACTTGGGAAGAGATTCATTCTTCGCGGCCTCCATTGCCATGACAATGGCATTGACCGTCTTGTTATCCGACTTCGGGATGATGGCACTGACGCTGTACTTGGGTTCGCTGCCGTTCACACTGTCCGGTTCCCAGCAGTGCAGGAAGGAAAAGCGGCAGGGGATCATGACCTTGCGGGGATTGTTAAAGTTACTCATTTCGTTCATACCTCCATAAAATCATCTTGTGCTGTGGCAATACTGACTGCTTCCCGCCGGTCGCTTTCCGGCACCAGGGTCAGCTTGCCCTGTGGTTTGGTAACGTATTGACCGAGGACGGTACGGAACTGCTCTTTACCCATGAGCTTTTCCATCTCGCCGATACCGATCAGGGTTTTCCGGTAGATGTCCTGATAGCCGGCATTCATTGCCGCCTGCGCCGCCCCGGCCTCATCCGTATACCGGCGGCTGCTGCGGCCCTCGACCACCTTGAATCCGGGCCATACCCTGCCGTGGTTAATGGCTTCGTCCTGCGCGAAGGCGTACACATCCGCCGCCCACTTCGCGATCTCATCCGCCTTGCCGATTACCTCGGATATCTCCGTATCGCTCAGCAGCGCGGGCTGACGGAAGTCCATCCCGGCCAGTGCCAGATAGCTTTCCGCACGGGCACGGCACTGATTGCGGGCACGGCAGAAGCGGCACCAGCTGCCGGCTGAGAACTCGCCTGCACCGATGAGCGCTTTCGCACCGGCAGGACGCAGCACCTCATCTCCCCAGCGTTTCAGGGATTCAGGCGATACGCTCCATGTGGAGCAGTTGCCAAGCCGCGGCTGAAAGATGGTCATGCGCACCGTTTCGATGTCGTAGAGGGCTTCGGCCATGTTCAGTACACCCAGACCGTAGATCATGAGCTGCGGGTTTTCCTCGGCGTGCACCTCTACGCCCTTGCCCAGCTTCAGGTCAATGACATGTGCCACCTGATCGGTAATGATGACCATGTCGGCTGTGCCGAAGCAGCTGTCCACATACCCGGAAGCGTCGATGCGCTGTTCCACCAGCAGCACAGGGGTTTTGCATACGCGGCGTGCGTCCTCGATTTCGCCGATAACGAAGGAAACATACTCATCCACCGCTTCCAGAAGCTCGTCCTTGTAGTATTCGGACGTAGGACGGGTGGTACGCTGCTTCAGGTACTTGCGAATCAGATGCTCTGCCAGGGCGTGGCCGGCTGTACCTTCGGCGGCATAGATGCTTTCATCCTCCTGGAACTGCTCTTCCAGCAACAGGGATGGCGGGCAATGAATGCGGCGGTTGGCCGCCGATGGGGAGAATCTTGCGTGTTCGGATGGCATTACAGTCCTTTGGCCTCCTCCATGAGTGCGGCATAATCCTCCGGCTTCACGCCCGAGAGCTTACCCGCGTCGTACTTATACAGCAGTGTCTTGATGGCCTGTGCCTTGCCTTCGCTGCTCTTTTGTGCCAGCAGGCTGCGTACCTCGTCGATGGTGATTTGCGGTGTAACGCTTTCAGATGGAGTGCTGCCCGTCGGCTGTGTCTCCTTATTGTCTGTCTCAGCTGTGGTTTCCTGAATGCTGTCTGCAATGCTTTGAAGACTGTTTGCCAGGGAGCGCATGTCTTCTGCCACATCCAGCAGGAGTTTGATTTTGCTCATATTATTTCCTTTCCGTACCGGCATCAACCCGGTACCCTGGGCATTCCAAAGGTGTTCAGGATGCGCTGCATCGTTTTCTGATCTTCCGGCTGCAGTCCGGGAAGGAGCTTACGGAGCAGTGCTTCCTGATCGCTGTGCAGGTAACGCCGACCGTAATAGTATCCGTCCGCGACACGAACGCCCCCGCCGTTTCCCTGCACGGTAAAGATGGGTACAGAGTAACTGAGCGCCTCAATATCCCGAAGGACAGTGCAGCGGCTAACGCCGAATTCTGCCATGAGATTAGCTATGGTCTCCCGTCGCCGATCCGACAGCAATTCCAGCATCGCCTGCTGTCTGCTGCGCGCGTCCTGCATTTTCACACCCCCTTTCACTTTGATGTATTCCCGATCAGGACAAAGTCCGCCCCTCTTAAAATGCTTTACTGATGGATAATTCCAGTCCGGGAAATATCTATTAGATAGCAAAAAGCCGGAATAATGCTGGATTTGTTCATCCAGACATTACTCCGGCCTCTATGGTGGCGCTAAGCCCCTGGTCAGTCAGTAATGCACTTTGCTGCCGTGGTTATTTGCAGCGGGAAAGCTGTTATTCCGGTGTTGTGCCTGTTTTTCTGCGCGGCAGAATACGCACAGATCGCATCGTATCAAGGCGGGCTTTAAAACAGCGGCTGCAGTGTGGGCATCGCACCGAAATGACAACGCTGGCATTGCCTTCCACGTAAATTTCCCCCTTGAGACACCACGGACACAGTACCTTACTTTCTTCGACCATTCGTTTCCTCCTTGCACATCCTGTCAGACATTCAGCCTCATGGCAATCGTCTCCTGCCATACGCAGGTCGACTTTTTGCCGCCATGCCCCGGTCCCTTTTTTCCTGTGCAGGGTATCAATTTCTCCCCGCACCGGATCGGCATGATTATAATAGCACAGGAATCTGCGGTTTACAAGCGAACAAATTTTCACTTAAAAAATTATTTTTCCCACATCGTTTGAGTATTCATGCCATTGCGAAAATTTTATTTAAATTTTCTGCGTATTCGTATTTACATCTTCCACGTTCTTGTGGTATGATACAAGCGTAACAGGAAAGTCTTCTATGGCACAGGAGGTGCACCATGGCACATGGGAAGAATGAGCCCGGCATTATAAAATTTTCGGGCGATAAGCGCTCCGGGAAGCCGGGCATCGCGTTTGGTAAGGTGCTGCGCGAATACCGGCTGCGGGCGCACATGGAACAGGAGCAGCTGGGACGCGCCTGCGGATTGTCCGGCAACTCCATCAGCAACTGGGAGCGCGGAGTAGCGCGTCCGGACATTTCTCTGGTACCAACGCTCTGCCGGTTGCTCGATATGCCGGTTTACGCGCTGTTCGGAATGGATGACCCTGCTCTGTACACCGGTGATGAAAAAGCACTGGTTTCGGATTACCGCGCCATGACGCTGCCAAACCGCCGCCAGCTGCGTAAAGTAGCAGACGCCATTCTGGTCAGTCAGGAAGAAACGCGGAAAGAAAACTACCTGCAGAGCCACTGTCAGCTGCTCGGGCACGGCAATGGACTGGCAGCCGGCTTTGGCGGGCCTCTGGATGACGAGCCGGAAACCTTTCCCGTATTCGTGCGCATGAGCCGTGAAGCCTGCCGCGCTGATGATGTGTTTCCGGTAAACGGCCGCAGCATGGAACCGGACTATCCGGATGGTTCGAAGGTCTTCGTAGAGCGTGTTGAAAGCAGCAAGCTTCATTGGGGCGACGTGATTGCCTGTATTGCGGCAGGCACGTCATACGTCAAGATCTATGAAAAGGATGGCCTGCACTCCATCAACCCCAGGTATCCCGTTATTCACGTTACCGAAGACGACAACGTGCGTCTGATCGGCCGCGTGCTGGGACTGGTACCGGAGGACGCAATTGCGACGAAAGAGGAGACTGCAGAGCTTCTGGAAATGTTTGAATCAGATTCCGATAAATAAACGATAAATAACCCAAAAAAGAAAAAGCCTGTGCGGCAGGTTTATTTCGTATACCCTGAATTGAAAGGAGTTCGAATGGCACGGTATAAACGAGTCTATGTAGAAGTGGATGTACGGTTCATTCCGGACGGCAGCATGCGGCCCCGCACGCTGATCTGGGGTGACGGGAGGAAATTCGAGATTGAACAGATTCTGGATGTACGGCCCGCTTACGCACAGAAGGCAGGCGGGCAGGGTGACCGTTACAGGATAAGAATCCGGAATCACGAGCGTGAGCTGTTCTTTGAGCAC
>CAVFPH010000082.1:0-7098 GCA_963624325.1 bacterium | reverse complement strand
GCGTAGGAGCACGCATGTCAGCCGCAAAATCGCACAAGGTTGTATCGGTCTCATGTCCGACAGCCGATATGATCGGTATCGGGCAAGCCGCAACTGCGCGAACGACAATTTCTTCATTGAAGGCCCATAAATCTTCCAGCGAGCCGCCGCCGCGGCCGACAATTATTACATCGATGTTTTTGCACCTTGACAGTTGCTCAATACCGTGGACAATATCCTGCGCAGCGCCATCACCCTGTACTTGCGCAGGGCGCAGTACCAATGGAAGCCCCGGGAAGCGCCGCCCCGCCACCGTACGGATATCATGCTGAACTGCACCTGATTCCGATGTGACAATCCCAACTGCACGAGGAAGAAGCGGCAAAGGGCGCTTTCGGGAAGCGTCAAATAGCCCTTCTGCCGTCAATCGCTCTTTTAGCTCAAGAAATCGGCGATACAAATCGCCAACACCATCCTGCGTCATGCCGTCGGCGTAAAACTGAAACTTACCGCTCTGCACATAGAGCCCTGCAGAACCCGTTATCAGCACACGCATGCCGTTCTGCGGCAGAAACAGAATGCTTTGTGCATACTGGCGAAACAGTGCACAATCGATGCAGGCAACATCGTCCTTCAGCGTAAAATACCAGTGTCCCGAGGCATAAGCCTTAAAATTGCTGATTTCACCCCGCACGGTAAGGCGACGGACAATCGGATCACTGGCTAAAAGTCTGCGTACATAGTCATTTACCTGCGATACTGTCAGCGTAATGCCATCCATGCAGCCTCCAATGTGTTTTCCATCAGCATGCTGACCGTCATCGGGCCAACGCCGCCCGGCACGGGCGTAATATATCCCGCCACATCGGATACGGCGGCAAAGTCCACATCCCCCACGACCTTGCCGTCAGCGCGGTTAATGCCGACATCAATGACAGCTGCGCCCGGCTTAACCATATCGGCTTTAACGAAGCATGGTTTGCCGACAGCGGCAACAAGAATATCGGCCTGACGGGTAATAGAGGATAGCCCTTTTGTGTGCGAATGGCATACTGTGACCGTGCAGTTCTCCTGCATCAGCATAAGAGCAGTCGGTTTTCCGACGATGTTGGATCGTCCGATAATAACAGCATGAGCACCATCCATAGGGATATCGGCACTGTGAAGCAAGCACACAATTCCCTGCGGTGTGCATGGACGAAGGCCTTTTTCGCCAAGGAAAAGCTTTCCTGCATTGTAAATGTGAAAGCCATCAACATCCTTTGGAGGACTCACACGCAGCATCGCAGCAGCTTCGTCTAAATGAGCGGGGAGTGGAAGCTGAATCAGGATGCCGTGAACGGAAGCATCGGCATTCAAATGATCAATAGCTTGCAAAAGCTCTTCCTGCGTAGTATCTTGCGGCAAGTGAATCGTCTCAGAAAGGATGCCAATACGTTCGCACGCACGTGCTTTGTTGCGCACATAAATAGCGCTGGCCGAATTGTCGCCAACCATGATCACGGAGAGCTTCGGATAAACGCCCTGTTCCTGCAATTTGCGCACAGAAAGCTTTTGATTTTCTTCAAGCTTTGAAGCAAGTTCCTTGCCGCTTAGCAAAATCGCACTCATGGTTTCCCCTTTCTCATCTGATCGCAGCCAATTAAGGCAACGCCGGCAGCATTATCGCCGGCATACTCCCGTTTCCCGAAATAGAGCTGCAGGCCCAAACGTCTTTTTTGATTGATAGCCGTAATCTGTTTTCGGAATAGCTGCGAAGATGCAACGCCGCCAGTCAAAAGCGCATCGTGAACCCCTGTTTGATCTGCAGCATGTGTCAGCAAGCGGAGTACCGTCCGTTCGACCACGCTGAATACTTCCACAGCAATCTGAATGGAAGACATTTCTCCATTCTTGATCCATTGCATGGCACGCGCCTCGGCACCGGAAAAATGGCAACTGCCATTTTCCATGCTGACCGGAAGCAATGAACGGGCTTCCCCGTCTGCTGCCAGATTTTCCAAGCTCGGTCCGGCCGGAAATGGCAGCCCAAGGGCAACGCCAACACGGTCAATCAGCTGACCTGCATGCAGGTCCATTGTGCCTGAAATCAAACTGAGATTTTCGTTTTGCTCCATTAGAAGCACTTCAGTGGTACCGCCGGAAAGATGCAAGGCCAGATATGGGCTTGCCGCCAAGCCGCTGTCTTCCAGCGCCGCACGAACATGGCCGCGCTGATGCGTAGTTTCAATCAGCGGAATGCCGTAAGATGCAGCCGCTACGCGGGCAAATGAAAGCCCGGCCAGAAATACAGGCATATAGGAGTCTTCATCATCTCGCGGCTTCGTTGATACGCACACAGCATCCGGACGATTTTCGTTTAACTGAGAAATCGTCTTTTCATAGAGATGTGGAAGCTGCCTTATATGCGCAAAAACGGCCTCGCTTTGGCGAAGGCCGCGCGCTCCCGCCTGCACCGGCAAAAGCTGCCGATTAGAAGCAAGTACGCCGTTTTCATTTGCAGCCGCCACCGAAGTAGTGTAGCAGCTTGTATCAATGCCCAGTACAATCATGAATCTTGCTTTTCCCCATCTGCTTGCACATCTTTGCCCTGCGCAGATACAGATTTGGTCGTCTTTTGTTCGGGCTCTTCTCCGCGGGAAATCGCCCCCAGCATACCATTGATGAAACGCACGCTGGCAGGCTCGCTGAAGCGCTTTGCAAGTTCAACGGCCTCGTTGATTGCGACGGATTCGCTCACTCCCCGGCTGTATTTCATTTCATACAGGGCAAGGCGGAGAATGCACAAATCCACCCGGGCAATTCGTGCCAGTTCGCGGGATGTACTGTAGCGCGAAATCAGCTCATCCAGTTCTTCTGCGTGGCTTTCTATTCCCGATGTTGTGGCATCAATGTACTCCTGATCGTCCCCTTCTGGCGTGAAGGCGATAAGTGCGCCCAATGTGTCTTCTCCGCTTCCGCCCATCAGATTCTCATACACAAGCTGCATAGCTGCCGCACGGGCTGCTGAACGCGCCATAGGTAAACCCCCGTTAATACCCGATTATTCGGGCTTATTTGTTTTATCCTGAAAATCCTGTTCCATGTCCAAAGGCTGATCCTTAGGCGGGAACGAATGGTTGATAGCAGTTCTGACAACATCACGCTTGTTTGCAATTCCGCCGATTAACGCACCGACAGCCGCAAACATCGCGATGAACAGCGTACGCCAGAAACCAATCGTCAGCAGCAAAGCTGCAAGCACAACTGCAATTAGCGCATAAACAAATGCGCACAGCGGCGTTCCCGGAGTGAAAATTTCCTTGATCGCGGAAGAAAGCTTATTCACCCTTCTCCGCCTCCTCTTCAGACGCCGAACTTTCGGCCGTTGCTTCCGAAGCGGTTATCTGCTCCTCAGTATCTTTCTGTTCATCGGGAGGCGTAATCGATTCGGCTTCCATAACTTGCTCAGCTTCGCTCTTGGACGTATCCCGTCCGAAAATACGCTGGTGCATCGGCACCTTATCTTTCTTCTCTTCCGTATCGGGAGCCGGCTGCTCATCCATATTAAGTACCAAACTTTCAGTGGGAACAGGCTTTGCATCACCCTCGGTACGGTCTACAGAAATGCTGATATCATGCACATCAATGCCGGAGGAAGCAAGCAAATAGCGCTTTACCTGCGTTTGAATCTGCTCCACCGCATGAGGAATGGAAACATTGCTGTCCATCGTCACACGCAGCATAACGCTTACTGCGCCGCGGCGGTTGATGATGGCAATATCTTGTACCTTCACTTCTTTATGGGTCTCAACGCACTTTAGAATCAGATTCTCAATGGCAGATACCGCAATTCGCAGCTCGCCCATATCGGTAGGTTGTACAATAAACGCATGACGGCCTGCGTGGTAGCGGCGCGGCAAAACAAGATTAAAGAGACTGATAAGTGCAATCACCACACCGGCACAAATCAGTACAAGCGGGATAGACTTCATCACGATGCCTTCGCCCAGATTCATGCCGTAGATCATCGCACCGCACACGGCGGTAAGAATGCCGCCAAGCATGGTAAGCACCGCACCGATCCGCAGGATCACGCGATCCCAAAATTTCATCTTCATCGTTCTACGCTCCTTTCAGAACGCAAATGCAGACAGCATTTACTGAGCTTCGTTTGTCTCCTCAATCTGCTCTGCGTGCGTTTCCTCATCCTGTTCTATTGCCTTTGCATCTTCGGCTTCCGCTGCATCGGCAGCTTCGGTGCCGGACACATCCTCAGGCTGTGGCTGCGGTTCAGATTCGATCTCATCCTCGCAGTCGATCTGCCCCTTAAGTGCCTGTCGCGTTTCTTCTTCAATGCGGCTGGTTTCCTCGCTGGAAAGATGGGCAGACTCCAACCCACTTTGAACCGCCTTCTTTTCACGCTCGAAACTTACGCCCTGAACATGAACATCCACATTCACGACATGCAGACCGGTCATGGTTTCAATTGCTTTGCGTACGTTTTCCTGAACGTCAGAGGCAACCTTTTGAATGGGAGAGCCGTATTCGACGATGATGTACAGCTCGACGCTGGCCTCCTCACCGCCGACTTCAACCTTTACGCCGCGCGTAATATTGCGATTCTTCCCGATTATATCGGAAATGCCGCCGCTTGTGCACATACCGGCAATGCCGTCTATCTCACTGGCAGCTACTCCCGCTATAATTGCTATGACCTCATTGGCATATTTAATGGTGCCGCCGTTTTCCAATTCTACATCCATATTCGTGGGCAGGTTGTCTTTTTTTGCGGACATGGAATACACCTCCTTTACGATGTACGCCTAATTATAACAGAAAGCATGTAATTTAGCAACTGCATTTGCTTTAGCTTATGCGATCTGCGGCTAAATGCTGTCGTTTTTTAATCTGTTGGCAAAATATCGATATTGAGTCACAGTATTAGCAGCCTGTATGAAGGGCAAACTTTAAAGGAGGATATCCCAAATGAAGAAAATTCTGAGCATTGTATGTGCGCTGACATTGGCCTTGAGTCTGATGAGCGCAACGGCCTTTCTTGCAGCGCTGAGTAATCTCCGCTAACCGACAGGGAAGAAAGCGCTGAACACAAGCGTTTTCTCCCCTGCTTTTTATGTTCGTGAAAATATCGGCTTTGAAGGCTTTTCGTATTTCCCATGTTTTCTGTGCAAACTAAAAAAATCACATTGCATTCGCCGCTGATTTTATGCTACAATAATGCGTAATGACTGCGCGCTTTGCGCGCAAACAGGAGGCTTTCAAGACATGCGTACGACCGGTGTAACGGCAAGAGGGATTGTAACCCCGATTTTTCAGCAGGGGGATGATTTAATTTCGGCGGTAACGCAGAGCATCTGCAGCGCAGCAAAGGCCGAAGGCTTTTCCCTGCATGATCGTGATATCGTAGCAGTGACCGAGGCAGTAGTCGGCCGTACCCAAGGCAATTACGCCACCTGTGAGCAGATTGCCAAAGATATCCGCAGCAAGTTGGGCGAGGGCCCGATCGGAATTCTTTTTCCCATTCTCAGCCGCAACCGCTTTGGCATTCTTCTGCGTGCCATGACCATGGCTTCCCCGGAGGGCGTGATCATCCAGCTCAGTTATCCTTCCGACGAAGTGGGCAATGCGCTGCTTTCTTGGGATACACTGGACGAAAAGGGCGTTGATCCCTACCGTGACAGTTTTGACTATGAAGGTTTCCGTAAGGTGTTCGGCAGCAATACCGTTCACCCGTTTACCGGGATGGACTATATTGAATATTACCGCACCTTTGCGCCCAACACGCGTGTAATTTTCTCCAATGATCTTTCTTACATTCTGCAGTACACCAATAAGGTAATTGCCTGTGACATTCATACCCGTGCCCGCACCAAGCGTATCTTGCGTGCAAAAGGTGCAAATGTGCTTGGGATGGATGATATCATGACCGCGTCGGTAGACGGAAGCGGCTATAACGCACAGTACGGCATTTTAGGCAGCAACAAAGCAACTGAAGATAAAGTAAAGCTTTTCCCCCATGGTTGCGATACTTTCGTGCATGCATTGCAGGATGCATTGCTGACTGCTACCGGCAAACATATGGAAGTCATGGTGTACGGTGACGGATGCTTCAAAGATCCCGTCGGCGGCATCTGGGAATTGGCCGATCCTGTGGTTTCACCCGCCTATACCGAAGGCCTGGTCGGTACGCCGAACGAGCTCAAAATGAAGTATTTTGCCGATAATGATCTGCATGATTTGACGGGGGCGGCACTGGCTCAGGCCATGCGTGAAAAAATCAAGGCAAAGGATCAAAACTTAAAGGGACAGATGGCTTCTCAGGGTACAACGCCGCGCCGTTTCACCGATCTTCTGGGCAGTCTGTGCGACCTGACCAGCGGCAGCGGTGACAGAGGCACTCCGGTCGTTCTGATTCAAGGGTACTTTACCAACTTTGCAAGCGAGGAATAAGCGATTCGCTCTTTTCTGATTTTCGATGTTGAGCTGACAAGCCCTCGGACGCGCTGCGTCCGAGGGCTTGCTTGCGTAATGCGCAGTTTTGAAATTGGAAATCGAAATTGCTTACTTGTGACTCCCGACGTAAACAACCTCCCCCTTGACAGTCAGCAGGGCGCAGTATTTCTGATCCGTATCAACTGCCCAGAGGTGTTCTTTCCACGCTGCGTGGGCAACCTCCTCATCTTTCAGGTTGATCTCTCCAAAGAATGCCTGTACACCGGTCAGATCGCTCGTCTGCATGCCAAATTGGCTCATGATGGCCTTTATGCCGGCATCAAGTGCCTGCTCCTCGGAAATCACATTTTCGTCCGGAAGCAATCCTGTCATGAACAGTTTAGTCAGCCGAGGCGTTTCGTAGTTCAGCAAAGTGCCATCGCTCTGCAGATCAACGTGATAAGATCCGCTGTATGCCAAATTCTCTTCATTCAATTCGAAGACAACGCTCCACACACGCCGTCCTTTAAAGGAGACCTGATATCCGTCGTTGAAAGTATCTTCCGTATCCTCTGTCAGCGTAGCTTCTACCTTGGCCTGATCCAAATTGTTCGCGCCTTTTTCGATAAGGAATAGTAAATCACCCGCGCCCAGCCATCGCCTTTCCCGAACAGTGCGCCGATTTGC
>CAVFPH010000081.1:0-7510 GCA_963624325.1 bacterium | reverse complement strand
AGTGGGCACCGTTTCGCTTGGACAAAGCATGCCTGTCAGCAGACATTCGGATAGCAGAAGAGCGGGCTTGTGAAATGGGCATTGTTCAGAGGCTTGCCGGCACCACTTGCTTTCAAGTTTTTAAGCTTGAAAATGGCTGCTTTGGTTTTGCTTCGTCCAAGCGAGGCAGTCCGCTCCGCGTCTTGGCAACGCCGAACTACAAGCAAATTTCAATTTGTAGGGATAACTGCAGCAAAGAAGAAGCCGATCTCATCCGCATTCCCTTCGAGTGCCGCTTTTGCCATGAATCCATCATCTCCCTCCACGCCGCGTGCGTGGAGGTGGGCGATACGGCGGTATGCTTTACCGGCGATTCGGGCGTGGGCAAGTCCACCCGTGCGCAGGCATGGATTGACGCGCTGGGCGCACAGTTCATCAGCGGGGATCGTCCCGCCATCCGCCTGGAGAAGCAGGGCTGCACGGCGTGCGGCGTTCCGTGGGACGGCAAGGAGCAGATTTTCCGCAATGTGGAGCGTCCGCTCAAGGCCATCCTGGAGGTTCGCCGCGCCCCCTTCACCGCCCTGCGCCGCCTGACGCCCGATCAGGCCTACGGCGTGCTGATCCGCCAGGCCTTCATCCCCATGTGGGATACCGAAACCGCCGTGCTGGCCATGGCCAATGTGCGCCGCCTGTGCCGCAGCGTGCCGGTCTATCGTCTCTTCTGCGGCCCGGATGCCCAAAGCGCGCGGGAGGCACACGCCATCCTGTACAGCGCCCCCCAATCCATCAAGGAGGAATTGCCTCAAATGCAAATCAAGGAAGGCTTTGTCCTGCGCAATGTCGCGGACGAGCACATGGTGATGCCCACCGGGGATAACATTGCCCGCTTCGGCGGCGCGGTGGTTCTCAGTGATACCGCCGCATTCATCTTTGAGCAGCTGCGTCAGCCCATAGCAAGGGAGGATCTGCTGGCCCTGGTATTGGCCGAATTTGACGTAGATGCCGATACCGCCGCCCTGGATCTGGACGCCCTGCTGGCACAATTTACCGAAATGGGACTACTGGAGGAATAACCGCCGGATGAAACCGCTGTTTCGGGAAATCTGGAAAAGCGATCGGCGCAATTTCCTAATTATCCTATTTTGGAATATAGGTGTATCCATTTTAAGCGGAATCGGCATTGTTATGCTTATTCCGCTTTTGAACTTGTTACAGATCGGTGACAGCCGCCTGCCAACATGGTTCATGGATATGCCCTATGCCGCGCGGGTAGCCCTGCTGCTGTGCTCCTATGTGCTGCTGGTTACGGTCAAATCCCTGCTGTCCCGAAGCCTGTCCATCCGCGAAACCACCTTCACTGAGGAAACAGGCATGCGCCTGCGCAGCAAATTGTACACGGCGGTATCCGGAGCAAGCTGGGAGAGCTTGACGGCGCGCAAAGACACGGATATAATCAACCTGTTCACCTCGCAGTGCATGCAGGTAAGCTACGCCTTCAGCGAGATCATCCACTTCCTGGCCAGCATCGTATCGGCCGGGGTGCAGCTGGCCATCGCGCTGATGATGAGCGTGCCCGTCACCGCCCTTGTGTGCGTGCTTGGCCTTTGCATGCTGTTCATCTTCCGCCCCCTGCGCGAAAAATCCCGCGCCTACGGGGATGAGATGATCCGCATCAGCCGGGAGTTCTACGGCGAATTGCAAAACCAGCTTGCCGGCATCAAGGAAGTGCGTGCCTACGGGGTGGAGCAGGAGCATGCCGCGCTGTTTGAGCGCATCAGCAACTCCTTCAAAACCGCCCGCCTGCGCTATGTGCGCCAAAGCAGCGTCCCCGGGGTGGTGTACTCCGTGGCCGCCGCCCTGCTCATTGCCGCGGTGTATCTGGTGTGCACGCTGGGGCTTCGGGTGGAAACCGATCATCTGGTGGTGCTGGTCTATGTCTTTGCCCGCCTGTGGCCGGTGTTCTCCGGCTTCCAGGGCCGCATTCAGGGCATCAACAGCTGCCTGCCCGCCTATGAAAAGCTGACCGAGGCTTTTGCCGATATGCAGCCCGAGGGCGATACGGTGCAGTCCGATGCCGATTTTTCCGCCTGGCGGGAAACCTCCTTTGATTCGGTGCACTTTGCCTATCGGGATGCCGATGCCGAAACGCTCAGCAATATCAGCTTCACCCTCCGTCGGGGCGAAATTCTGGCATTGCTTGGCCCCAACGGCGCCGGCAAAACCACCGCCGTCAACCTGCTTCTGGGCTTCCTGCTTCCAAGCAGCGGCACCGTGCGGGTGGATGGTCAGCCCCTGGATCGGGCCAATATCCGCGCCTGGCGCCGTCAGGCAGGCTATGTGCCGCAAGATCCGCTCATCCTCAATGCCTCCGTGCGGGAGAATCTTTCCCGCTTCCATCCCGATGCCTCGGAGGCCGATCTGATTGCCGCCCTGAAGGCCGCCATGGCCTGGGATTTTGTCAGCGCCCTGCCCGACGGTCTGGATACCGTCCTTGGGGATCGCGGCATCCGTCTCTCGGGCGGCGAGCGTCAGCGCATCGTGCTGGCAAGGGTGCTGCTGGGGCATCCCAGCCTGGTCATCCTGGATGAGGCCACCAGCGCCCTGGATTACGAAAGCGAGAATGTTTTCCGCTCCGTCATCCAAAGCATGCGCAGCCATACCGCCGTGGTGCTCATTGCCCATCGCGCCGCCACCGTGCGCATGGCAGACCGCGCCGTGGTGCTGGATAACGGCACCATTGCGGAGCAAGGCACGGTCAAGGAACTAAGCGCCATCCCCGGCAGCTACTTAAACGGCATGCTGGAAACGGATTAAGGAAGGTGAAGCCCATGCAGGAAGAAAAAGCGCCCGAAACGCTCAGGGAACTGCTTGCCCAACTGAACGCGCAGGGCATCACCGACTACCGCCGCTATGAGGCCGTCCGCCGCTTTCTGGGCTTCAAGGCACGGGAAAAGAACGTTCCCCTTTCGGGCAGCTTTGAATTGACCCCCCTTTGCAATCTCGATTGCAAAATGTGCTATGTGCATTTGAATCGGGAGCAAATGCGCGGCGCGGAGCTGCTTCCCGTGGAAACGTGGAAGGATATCATGCGTCAGGCCGTCGATGCCGGCATGATGTACGCCCGCGTCACGGGCGGCGAGTGCTTGACTTACCCCGGCTTCAAGGAGCTTTACTGCCATCTGCAGGATATGGGCATTGAGGTTGCCGTTCTTTCCAACGGCATCCTGATGGACGCGGAGATGACGGAGTTTTTCAAGCGCCACTCCCCGGCAGGCATTCAGGTCACCCTCTATGGCGCCGATGAGGACGCTTACGAGCGCGTGACCGGACACCGCATGTTTCACACCGTACTCACCAACATCCGCCGTCTGCGCGCTGCGGGCATCCCGCTCAGCATTGCCGTCACCCCCAACGCCTTCATGACGGATGGGACGGATCTGGTTCGCCTGCTGCACGGGGAAGGCTTTTATTTCAGCATTAATTCGGGGCTGATGGCGCCGCGCACGGAAACGGGACGCAAGGTGGCGGATGCCAATCTGAATACCTACGTGTCCATGCTCCGCCTGCAGTGTGAGTTGATGGGCAAGGATATCGGCCCGCAGTGTGATCCCGACAGCCTGCCCGATCCGCCCTCTGCCGCGGCGAAAACCGAACGCGGCGTGGTGTGCGGCGCGGGAAAAAGTGCCTTTGCCGTGGATTGGCAGGGGCATATGCGTCCATGCAATACCTTCCCCTGTGAGGCGCAGGATGTGCTGTCCCTGGGCTTTGCGGAGTGCTGGCAGCGCGTCAATCAGATCGCGCGGAACTTCCCGCGTCCTGCCGAATGCGAGGGCTGCAGCTACAAGCCCGTCTGCAAGCATTGCGTTTCCGAGCATGCCGCAGGCGCGGAAATCGGCCATGCAAGTCCGCAGGTTTGCCAATGGGGCAAGCGCATGGTGGCGGAAGGATTGCGAAGTGTTTCTTCGGATTAAAAAGCTTGTAAGTCTGCCGACCTTTCGGCGGCTTTACATAGATAACATCAAATAAGGAGTGTCTAAAACATGAAGAAGCGTTACGAAGCCCCCGATGTGGAGATCGTCAAGTTCGAGTACAGCGATCAGGTTGTCGCATCGAGCACTTGCCCTTCAAGGTACATTAACTTTAAGGACGATGCAGAAGACTGCAGTGATCCGACAATCTGGCACTACTATGATTAATTGAAGTTTGAGAGGGATAATGTATGAAAAAAGTCTATGCGGCTCCCAGTGTGGAAGTTGTAAAGTTCGAATATCGCGATCAAGTGGTTGCAGCAAGCGCGTGCGCCACCCAAGTGGTTAATGTCGGATCAAACGAGAGCCAAACTTGCACCTCCGGATGGCAGGAACAGTTCAAGCATAACTAACCACATTCAACGCAATTAGAATGACCTTGTATCAATCCTTACAGCGGCAAATTTCTTCCATCGCCGCCGTGCCTGCAAATTCGCTTGAAGTGGGTTTCAAGCCGGCTGCCGATGCCGCGGAGATTACAGTCTCCCGCAATGATGCGGGGGACTGGCTTTTACGTCTAAAAAACGCCCAGAAGCCCGTCGCGCTTTGGGTCAGTGCGGACTACCGCACAATGGAAAAGGATCTGTGCGGCATGGCGGAGGAGGATGTGCCCAACCTGCGCTTCCTCTACCGCACCGCCTTTGAGTGCCGCTTCTGCCACCAGGGCATCATCTCCCTGCACGCCGCCTGCGTGGATCTGGATGGCTATGCCGTGGCCTTTACGGGTCACAGCGGCATGGGCAAGTCCACCCGCGCCGCCGCCTGGGAAGAGGCCTTCGGCGCACGCCTCATCAGCGGAGATCGCCCCGCCGTCCGTCTGGAAAAGGATGGCAGCACTGCCTGCGGCGTCCCCTGGGACGGCAAGGAGCAAATCTACCGCGATGTGGAAATGCCCCTGAAGTGCATCCTGGATGTACGCCGCTCCCCCGAAAACTACATCCGCAGGCTCACCCCCGCGCAGGCACGGCGGGTAATCACCCGTCAGTGCTTTGTGCCCATGTGGGATACCGATGCCGCCGCGCTCGCACTGGCTAACGTGCGCAGGCTGGTTCGTCTTACCCCCGTCTACCGCGTGTTCTGCGGCCCTTCGGCGCAGGATGCCCGTGAAATCCGCGATATCCTGATCAATCATCCCGAGAAAATCCGAGAGGAAAAGGACGAAATGAAAATCAAGAATGGCTTTGTCCTGCGCAATGTCGTGGACGAGTACATGGTGATGCCCACCGGCGACAACATTGCCGCCTTTGGCGGTGCCATGGTGCTAAACGAATCCTCCGCCTTCATCTTTAAGCAGCTGCAAAACGAGGTTTCCCGCGAGGATCTGCTTTCCGCCATGCTCAATGAGTACGATGTGGATGAGCAGATCGCCGCAAAGGATCTGGATACCCTGCTGGCGCGCTTTGCCGAGCTGGGCATTTTGGAAGCGTAAGAACAAAAGGAACGGGAGAGGGCAACATGAGCGGGAAACGGTGTGCCGCCACGCGTGCGGCGGAAGAGCAGGCAAACGGCAAGGCCAAGCGCCTGTATCATGATATCGGTCTGCGGCTGGTAAAGCTGCTGGATGTCCTGCTGGTAACCCTGCCCTTTGCCGCCTGCTGGTTCTTCTTCTATTCCCATCGAGTGCTGATGACCCCCTCACCCCTGCGCAGCACGGCCATCATCACCCTGTTTGTGGCGCTTTACCTGTTCTTCGTCCACGTCTATGATGGCCTTCTCCTGTCCGTCGTGCGCATCGGAGAGCTGTTTTTCAGCCAGCTGCTGGGCATCCTGATGGCCGATACCTTCATGTTTATCACCCTGTGGCTGATGAGCGGCAGCTTCCCCGTGATGCTGCCCGCGCTGGCCGCCCTGTGCGGCCAGCTGGTGATGAGCCTTTTGTGGTGCCGCTGCGCCAATGCCTGGTACTTCAGGCACTTTTCGGGGCAGAAGGCTGCCGTCATCTACGATACCCGCAAGGATGCCAACGCGCTTTTCGGCCGCTACGGGCTGAACAACAAGTTTGACATCCGCACCACCTGCACGGTGGAGGAGTGCCTTTCGGGCGATATGCGCATGCTGGAGGGCCTGGACGCGGTTTTCCTCTTCGGCGTGCACAGCCATGAGCGCAACATCATCCTGAAGCACTGCGTGGCATGCGGCATCTGCGTGTATTTAATCCCCCGCATCGGCGATGTCATCATGAGCGGCGCCAAGCGCATGCACATGTTCCACCTGCCCATCCTGCGGGTGGGGCGCTACCGCCCCGCGCCGGAGTTCCTGGTGATCAAGCGCGCCTTTGATATCCTCTCCAGCGCAACCCTGCTGCTGCTTACCGGCCCGATCCTGCTGGCGGTGGCCGCTGCGGTCAAACTGCAGGATGGCGGCCCGGTCTTCTACCGCCAGACGCGCCTGACCAAGGACGGACGGGAGTTCAAAATCCTCAAGTTCCGCAGCATGCGCGTAGATGCCGAAAAGGACGGCGTGGCTCGCCTCTCCAGCGGCGAAAACGATGACCGCATCACCCGCGTCGGGCGCTTCATCCGTGCCTGCCGCCTGGATGAGCTGCCCCAGCTGTTCAACATCCTCCTGGGCAGCATGAGCGTGGTCGGCCCCCGCCCCGAGCGTCCCGAGCTGGCCCATCAGTACGAGCAGGACATCCCGGAGTTCAGCCTGCGCCTGCAGGCCAAGGCCGGCCTGACCGGCTATGCCCAGGTCTACGGCAAGTACAACACCGATCCCTACGACAAGCTCCAGATGGACCTGATGTACATCGCCAACCCCAGCCTGATTGAGGACCTGAAGATCATCTTCGCTACCATCCGCATTTTGTTCGATAAAGAGAGTACCGAGGGGGCAGAAGAGGGCAGAGCAGCGACGGCAAGCGACTGCATGTACGGGGGGGTGGAACCCTGCCCAAATAAGCTATTTACTGCACGCTTTGCTAAAACCGCAGAACAGCTTTGCTGCCAGCCGCATAAAATTCCAATATTTCCTGCAACTGTGTTTCCGCTGCATAAGCAATTATGTACCTGAAACGCAATGAGAAAAGGAAGTGAGGGATAAGAATGCGGTATAAGACAAATAAGCAAGCGGAAATTCTCGATGACTGCAAGCATACCATTCAGGTTGTGGAAGGAATGCTGGAGGTTGCATTGCTGGCGCTGCTGTTTTATGCAGTCTGGGCATTATTTTATAGGGTTGTATCGGGAGCCACCTACTATGGACGCGGCACGTATATCCTGATGGGCGTCTATATTGCAATCGTCTCTGTGATCCTGCTCTTATGCGATGGCTTTTCGTATGGACAGCTGAAATTCACGGACGTGTTTGCCGCACAGACGATTGCCATTTCAATTGCGGACTGCATCACATATTTTCAACTGTGCCTGATTGCAAATCAGATGGTCTCCCTGATCCCGATGCTTCTCTGCTTTGTGGCAAGCATAGGTATTGCCTTCGTCTGCTGCCTACTTTTCACAAGGCTGTATCATTCTTTCTATGTTCCGCATAATATTCTGCTGGTT
>CAVFPH010000080.1:0-7539 GCA_963624325.1 bacterium | reverse complement strand
TGATCCTGGTCGCATCACGGAAGACTGATATTTACAGAAAGAATTTCACAGGCCTTATAAATGCCCGATTGCCTTTTCCGCCATTGTCGGCATTCTCCTTCAATGCGGACTCGGGACAGACAGCTTTTCTCTTTACAGCTTCCGTATGTTTACCACGCTTTCCAATCTCGCTGTGGCCGTATTTTATGTTGCATACATAATTGCAGAGATTCGCAAACCAAACAGCCCGAAAGAATCCGTGAAATTCAAGTATTGCAGATTTCTGATTACCATGTCGATACTGCTGACGGGACTTGTCGCGCACTTCATGCTTCGCGGTATGTTCGATGGCATGGATGCAATTGTCAAGGCCGGTCTTACTCTCCTCCACTACGTTGTCCCTATCGGAACATTGCTTGATTGGCTGCTGTTTGACGCAAAAGGCAAAGCCACTTGGAAGATGCCGCTTTTCGCCACTCTCTTTCCCGGCGTATATGTACTCGTATCAATGATTGCGGCGCAGTTTCTGACAGGCGAAAACAAATATCCATACCCCTTTCTCAATGTCGATACGCTCGGTGCCGGCACAGTTGTGCTGAATATTATTTTGCTCTCAGCCGCATTCCTGACGGTCGGATATCTCGGTGTAGCCGCAGACCATTGGATGAAAAAATGGGCTAATTCCAATAATATGCCTTAATTGCAGTCATAATCACCAGGCATGTTGGGAGCTGAAATGCCGTCACTGCTAGCAAAGCTTGCAGCTTTGCGATCATTCAGCATAATGCAGCGCTGCAAAGATGCCTTTCCAAATCGGGCATGAATGCTGTCAATCGCGCTTTCAAGCGCGGCTTGCCGTTTGGGACAAGCTGTTGCAAATGTCTGCTGCAATCCCGTCATAGCCGAAACCAGGTCGGAGCCGCGAACACCCAGCGAACGCAGTGGGCTGCGCATATCCCATCCCCGCCGAAGCAGGTAAAGGGAGGCCTGCATGATCTCGGCAGAAAGATCTGTCGGCTCTCTCAACGGCATCTGCCTTTCAATAGCAAACAAGTTTGAATCACGAATCCATAGGCTTACCGTCCTGCATCGCATCTTCTGCTTGCGAAGGCGCTCGGCCACGCTATCGCAAAGCAAGTACAAAACGCGGCGCGCATCCGATTCATCTTCAATATCAAAGGCTGGCGTTGTGCTGTTTCCGATGGACTTGATGCTGTTTTCGTGCTGCATGGGCAGGACAGGAGTCTCATCACTGCCGTTTGCATACCGATACAATGTATCGCCGCTTTTTCCAAGCAATGCGTGCAATGCATTTTCCCCGCAGGCTGCAATATCGCCTATGGTATGCAGTCCGTACTCATGCAAACGCTTTGCGGTTGAACGTCCTATAAACAGCAGGCTTTCTGCCGGCATGGGCCAGATTTTCCGCCGAAAATTCTGCATGGTAATCAGCGTAGTTGCATCGGGCTTGTGCAGATCACTGCCCAGCTTGGCAAACACCTTGTTAAAGCTCACACCGACGGAAACAGTGATGCCGAGTTCCTCTTTGGCACGGCGCCGAAGTTCTGCAGCAATCTGTGCTCCGGAATTTCGGCTGCCGCTGACATCCAGCCAGCTTTCGTCCAAGCCGAAAGGTTCTACACGGTCTGTGTATTCGGCATATATCGCACGCATGCGATGTGAATAATCGACATATTTTTCTCCGTTCGGCGGCAAAAGGATCAGCCCCGGACATTTCTCCAATGCGCTTTTGACGGTTTCCCCCGTAATTACCCCGTACTTCTTGGCAAGGTCGCTCTTTGCCAGGATAATTCCGTGACGTTTCTTCGGATCACCGCACACAGCTATGGCCTTTCCACGAAGACTTGGATGATCGGCGCATTCCACTGAGACATAAAAGCTGTTGCAGTCACTGTGCAGAATTGTTCGCATACTTCTTCTCCTGCAAGAACACTTGTTCGCGTTAATTATACACAACAGCCAGCGATTTTGCAAGAGGAAATACGAATATTTGTTTGCATGTTTTTGCTTTGATTCGGGGTTTAGAACATTCGCTTCTAAAAGGCGAACAAATGTTTTATTTCTTCTTGCCAAACATTTGTTTGCATGTTATAATGAGCATGCAGTCCAACAATGAGGTGAGTTTTATGGCAGCAACACGGCGCACAAGGGGAGACACGCAGCAGCGCATTCTTGAATTTATTGAACAGGAAATCTCCGAAAAAGGCTATCCGCCTTCGGTTCGTGAAATCGGAGATGCAGTCGGGCTGAAGTCAACATCAACCGTTCACGGCCATTTGTGCCGTCTGGAAGCACGGGGCTTGCTCCGCCGTGATGCCATGAAGCCTCGTGCAATGGAAGTGCGTACGAGCCATGCCCGTAAAGGCAACGATGATCAGCATGCTCGCATGGTGCCTGTTGTCGGAAATGTGGCTGCCGGTTCGCCGATTCTTGCGGAAGAATACATCGAGGAGCAGGTATGCCTCCCCGATGTGATGCTCGGAGAAGGCAAGCACTTCATCCTGAAGGTTCATGGTGACAGTATGATCAATGCAGGAATCATGGATGGAGATTATGTCGTCGTTCGTCAGCAGAACAGTGCAGTAAACGGCGAGATTGTAGTTGCATTGATTGACGGCAGCGCAACCGTTAAGCGTTTTTACCGTGAAAATGGCCGCTTCCGCCTGCAGCCCGAAAATCCCTCTTTGCTGCCCATTTATACGCGGACGGTTGACATTGCGGGCAAGGTTGTGTCCGTATATCGGATATATTAAGCGCGACGCCGGATCGGGGAAAATCCCAATCCGGCGTTTTTTTACTGAAACATCTGTTCAAGTTCCTCGTATTTTTCCTGTGTAATCAGCGCATCATGCTTGGTACCGATCAACCTGACAATGTAGGTCCAGCGACCGTAAGGCGTAATATCGTGGATACGATTCAAGTTAATAATATAGCTGCGGTGGCAGCGGAAGAACATTGCCGGATCCAATCTTGCTTCGGTCTCGGACAGCGTATCGGAAGTATAATAGCCGCTGCCGTCGGCAGTATAGTACACTGTACTGCGTTCTTCCCGCTGTACCAGCACAATATCTTCCATGCTGATAAATGTTACACCATCACGATGTTTGAGCATAATACGATTGGCAGGCTTGGTCCTTTGCGGTTCGGGCGGCTCCGAATCCTGCGAATGCTGATGCGTTGCCAGCAGGCGTCCGCGAATGCGGTTCAGCGTTTCAAGCACCCGCTCCATTCTGAATGGCTTTAGCAGATAGTCAAACGCATAAACAGCAAATGCATCACTGCGGTATTCCTCATGCGCCGTGGCAAAAATCAGCACGCAGGTCGGATCTTCATCTTGGATCAGATTTGCGCATGCAACGCCGTTCATCACCGGCATATCAACATCCAGAAATACTACCTGCGGACGCAGACGCTCGAACATGGCAATCAGCTCTTCGCCGTCCTGCGCTTCGCCGACTAGCTCATAGCCTTCCGCACGCGCAATCATTTTGCGCAAAATCAGGCGCATGCCCGGTTCATCGTCTGCAATCAATACCCGAATCGCTTGCGTATCGTCCATACACTTTCCTTTTCTCAGCGAATTATGCGATGCCCGTTTATAAACTCCGGCCTGCGCAGCACCTCGCTCATGACAACTCCATGCAGAATGCTTTGCCTATCCGAAAAGTTCAGCACAAGCCCAGGCACCTTATTCGGAGCGGGATTCGACGATTCATGCTGCCTTATATCAGTACAGTCTTGTTCACGTTCTGTCGCCGGGCAGGATGTCGGGTCTTTTCCTTCGTGCAAATGCGGTTCTTCCGGGGTCATCTCAATGGAGCCGCGCCAACTTTCTTCCTTTTCATCATGGTCGAAAGTATCAAGCTTGACTTGTGCAGCACTGTCTTCCGATATTGTTTCCACTTTGGGGCGCAACTTCTCCATCGGTTTCTGTGCAGGGTGAATCGCTGCATGCGTCTGAGTGCCGGATTTGCTCTTGCCGTTTTTCTTCTTTCCAATAATGGCAATCGCAATACACAGAATAATCAGCAATATATCTGCCACGGCTATTCCCCTTCCGGCCTATGATCAGCCTTTGTTCGTGCTGTCCGCAATAGCAGGCTGAGGCTTTGCTGCGTTGGCAATCCCATCCCGCATATTGGTATCGGCAATTACATTTTTCATTTGATAATAGTCCATCACGCCCAGCTTGCCTTCACGCAGTGCTTCCGCCATAGCCAGAGGCACCTGCGCTTCAGCTTCCACAACGCGGGCGCGCATTTCCTGTACGGCGGCAAGCATTTCCTGCTCGTGCGCAACCGCGATGGCACGACGTTCTTCGGCCTTAGCTTGCGCAATGCGGCGGTCGGCCTCGGCCTGATCCATCTGAAGCTGTGCGCCAACATTACGCCCTACATCCACATCGGCAATGTCAATAGACAAAATGCGGTAGGCTGTGCCGTTATCCAGGCCTTTGCTCAGTACGGTTTGGCTGATCAGATCCGGGTTTTCAAGTACCGCCTTGTGCGTTTCGGATGAGCCAATTGTGGTGACAATACCTTCACCTACACGGGCAATAATGGTTTCCTCACCGGCACCGCCGACCAAGCGGTTAACATCGGTGCGCACGGTTACACGTGCTTTTGCACGAAGTTCAATGCCATCCTTTGCTACAGCGGAAATGGGCGGAGTTTCGATTACCTTGGGGATAACGCTCATCTGCACAGCCTGCAGCACATCACGGCCGGCCAAGTCAATAGCGCAGGCCTCTGCAAATGTCATGGCAATGCCTGCCTGCTGTGCCGAGATCATGGCTTTCGCCACGCGTTCTATGTTGCCGCCTGCCAGGAAATGCCTTTCCAGCTGATCCAGCGTGATATCCAGGCCTGCCTTGCGAACCATGATCAGCGTGTCCACAAGGCGATGGGGAGAAATGCGGCGAAGCCGCATACCGATGAGCGCTGAAACCTTGACATTGACGCCGGAAGACATGGCACGAACCCACAACCCCAGCGGGACATACCGCAAAAAGACCAGCACCAATACTACTGCCAGTACCAGAAGAACAAGAATCATAAAATTTGCTCCGTTAAGTCCCATTTTTCCTTCTCCTTTTTCATTAGACTCTGTTTACAAAAATTTGCGTGCCTTCCACGCGGACAATGCGAACCTTTTCCCCTTCAGCCACATATTCGCCATCGCTGGTTACATGCAGTTTTCCGCAATCAAATTCCGCAGTACCGACCGGACGCAGTGTATTTCTGACGGTTCCTTCTTTGCCTATAAGCAACTGCAGATCAGCGTTTTCTGCAGCAGGTGCCTCCGTACCGTTCAGAATCAGATCGGATTTGGACAATTTTCCTTTGGATGCAGATTTCAATGATACTGAGATTGCAACGCCTATCAACGCCAGCACCGCTACGGTAATGCCAAGCCCTGCGATCGGCCCGTATTCATACCATGTCATGCCCACACCGGCAAGCAGCAGAATAATGCCCGATATTCCCGGTATACCGAAGCCCGGCATAAAAGCTTCAATGATCAGCAGGATCACACCTGCCAGCACGCATATAACAATCGGTATCAACCATTCCATCGCATCACACCCCCTTTCACAGTGCAAGGATATCATATTTCAATTTCGCTGAAAAGCGTTTCTGCTTGAAAGCATCATTTTGACGTCTTAAATGTCAGTGAATCCCGCAGGCGGCACACATCCTGCTCATATACAGGGCGCAGATCACGGCGGTAGATAATGGCCGCAGGGTGATAAAGTGCAAACAGCGGCAATCCGTTTTCGGCTGTATGCCAGGCACCATGCATCTGTCCTATATTAGCACAATCGCCCATTAATGCCTGCAGCGGCACATTTCCCAGCGTTACCAGCGCGGATGGGGAAACAATCTTGATTTCCCGCAGCAAAAAAGGGAGAAAATCAGCAATTTCCTGTTTTGTAGGCGCACGGTTGCGCATGCGTCCGGTCGGGCCAATCGACGTAGGACGGAATTTAACCACATTGCTTACGTAGATATTCTGTCTTTCCATTCTCATCAGCTTTAGGAACTCATCCAAATTTTTGCCGGCTTTGCCTACAAACGGGCGATGCAGAATTGTTTCCTGCTCTCCCGGAGCCTCACCGATCAGCATCAGCGGCGGGTGGTCCGTATTGCCGTCACCGAAAACAAGCGTTTTGCCTTCAGCCTGTAAAAAAGGCAGGAAAGCATGCGTACAATCCTGCTCGAGCAGTGTCATATCCACCATGCTATTTTCCCTCCAACTCCTTCAATTTTGCCATCACCAATTGCAGATCATGCCAAGCATCCCGCTTTTTGCTTTCATCGCGGAGCAGCGCTGCCGGATGATAGGTCGGCAGGAACCATACCCCTTTTCGTTCTTCCCATTGTCCATGCTCACGGGTAATACGGAAATCCGGCCGCAGCAGCGTCTTGGCCGCGGTTGCACCAAGCAGGACAATCACCTTCGGGCGAACCAAAGCAACCTGCTCCCGCAAATACGGCAAGCAGGCAGCAGCCTCTTCGGGCAGCGGCGTCCGATTCTGCGGCGGACGGCATTTTACGATGTTGCAGATATAAACTTCATCACGAGTAAGGCCTATTGCGGAAATCATTTTTGTCAGCAGCTGCCCCGCCGCCCCAACAAAGGCCAATCCCTGCATGTCTTCATCCGCCCCGGGGCCCTCACCGATAAACATAAGGCTGGCACTTGCATTGCCTTGGCCTGGTACCTTATGATGGATGCGGCGGCAAAGCTCACATTTCTCGCACGCGTTTATTTCGTCATACAGCGACTGCCAGGAGGTTTTCATTTGCGTCTTTTCTCCTTTGCCGGTTATCTGAACAGTGACAGAAACACGTCAAAAATATCCGAAGCATCCTGTCGTACCCAGGACAGCAGGCTGACGATTAAAGCGACCAGCATCAGCGTAACCGCGATGCCGAGCACCACAGCGAAAAATTCCATTAATCCCGTAGTAAGCCGCCAGCGATCCCGACGTTCCTCTTCTTCTTCCTGCTTGCGTTCAAAATAAGCATCCCGGTCGTCCCGCTGATACATATTATCGCGTTCCTTCCTCAATCATAAATAATCCATCCAAGGCTGTGCATCATCCAAGCGTCCGCTCAATGTTCCGTGGTCGCAAAGTCCCGGGAAGCCCTGCTGCCTTAGGGCTTCGTACAGCACAATAGCAACGGAATTGCTTAGGTTAAGCGACCGCGCCTCGCTGCGCATCGGAATGCGGATGCAGCGATCGTAAACGCGGCTGAGAAGTGATTCCGGCAAGCCTTTGCTCTCGCAGCCGAACACCAGAAAGTCATTCTCGCCATAAATGATCTCGTGGTAACTGCGCGGCGCTTTTGTTGTGGCAAAATGATAAACAGCATCCGGATACTCCGACATCATTGTATCAAAATTCGGATGCACATGCAACTCCATCAGATGCCAATAGTCAAGCCCTGCGCGTTTCAGATATTTATCACTCAGCTCAAAGCCAAGCGGCTCAACCAGGTGCAGAACACTGCCGGTTGCTGCACAGGTACGTGC
>CAVFPH010000079.1:1171-8026 GCA_963624325.1 bacterium | reverse complement strand
GTGTAGAGATCGTTCCACGTCCACACAAAAGACAATACGCCTACCGTTGTCAGCGCAGGGCCGGCGTTTGGCAGCATGATCCGCAGAAAAATCGTGCCAACGCCCGCGCCGTCCACCCAGGCAGCCTCCTCCAGTTCGCCCGGAAGACGGCTGAAGAACTGGCGCAGGATGTAGATGAACAGGCCGTTCTTGGTTGCCTGGCACCCGAAGGACATCAGCATCAGCGGCCAGGGCGTGCCAATCAGGGAGACCGGCTCCTTCATAAAGGCCGAAAGCAGGCCGTATAGATTAAAGAAGCGGTACTGGCCGTAGGTGGTAACCATGTAGGATTGCTGCGGCACCACAAGCGTCAGGATCACCAGGGCAAACAGCAGCTTTCTGCCGCGGAAATTAAAGCGTGCCATGCCGTAGGCCGCAAGCGCGCAGGAGGCCATCTGAAGGATCATTGCCCCCAGGCTGACGGCCAGGGTGGTCAAAAAATACGTGCCGTAATCAATCAGCTCCAGCACTTCCTGAAAGTTTGCAAACGTCGGGTTTCTGGGCACCCACTGCACAGTCATATCGTACATATCGCTTTCGGACATGAACGCAACCGATACCTTTACCAGCAAAGGATGCAGGATGACGTAGGAAATGCCGATGATGATTCCCAGGCGGAACAGCTTCCACGCAAACGTACCCAAATGTTTCCAGGACGCCTGCTTTTTTCTCTTTGCCGTTTTACTCATACTGTTTTACCACCTTTCGCATCACAAGAACCACCAGGCCCAGCATCAGCAGGATCAGTGCGGTATAGATCCAGGACATTGCCGCGGATAGGCCGTATTTGAACGTGGAAAAGGCCGTGTTTTCAATCATTTCAAGCGTTTCGTTGGTGCTTGAGGTAAAGGAATCGATGATCGTGTAGATCATGCAGGTCATAATCATCGGACAGGTCATGGGGAAGGTGATGCGCCAGTAGCTTTCCCACGGCGACGCGCCCTCAATGGCCGCCACCTCGTACATGGTGGGCGGAATGGCCTGCAGCGCTGCCAGGAATACCAGGATCTGTACGCCCGACAAAATCACAATGTTGTATATTCTGTCCGCTGCGCTGATCAGGTATTCGGCAACCGTCTGGGTCAGCACGCCGCTTGAAATCAGCAGGTTTGCAAGGTTCACGGTGGTCAGCCCGCCCAGGGACTCGGAGGATTTGAAGTTGCCCGATGACCCCATCAGGCTCTGCAGTGCATCCCCGGCATCAAAGTTCATCAGGGCCGGGGCGGCAAGGATCAGCGGCATAAAGAAGACCACGCGAACCAGCCAGCGCCCGTGGAATTTCTGGTTCAGCAGACTTGCCGCAAAGAAGGAAAAGATGGTGATCAGCGGCAGGTTCAGCAGCACGGCCAGCAGCGACTGGACAGCCTTTTCGCGGAAAGTCGTGTTTACCAGCAGGGCATCGTAAAAGTTCTGCCCCCCATTAAACACCGCCTTGAAGCCTTCCGTTCCTTTTGCGGTCACCTCGCAGAAAGCAAACCACAGGGAGCGCAGGGTCGGCACGCCGAATTGAAAGATCAGCCCGAAGAGCAGCGGCAGCACAAACAGGTATCCCCATCGTGCCTTTTTCCTGCTCAGCGTCATCATTCGCTTTTTTCCCTTTTTGCGCATCAGGATTCACCCGCCTTTATGAGCACAAAATCCATGGCCGGAACGGCCACGCCGTCAACCGAGACTTCTGCATCGGAATAATTGACAACCACGGCGTTTCCGCTTTCGTAGGTTGTTTTATAAACGTTGAATGCAATGCGCTCATGATCCGTCATTGCCTGCCCGGCCAGGGGAGACAGAACCTCCCGGGCCTTTTCGCACTGAAGCGCGATGGTCTCCCGCCAGTCGGCATAGCGGCCGCGGTTGATCCATGAATAGTCCGTTTCCTTCAGCAGGGCCGTCGTTTCATAGGTCAGCGTATACTGCAGCCCCGCGCCGAATTCAACCGCCTGCAGGTAGGCCATCCAGACATCATCCTGATAGTTGATCGGCTCGGACACATAGGCAATGCTGCCGCGGATCACGGCCTGGTAGAACGGTACGCTCTCATCCGTCAGGCGGAAGGCCGAATCGGAGCAGGGCATATCGTAGATGCGCTTTGCATAGGCCAGGGCATAATAGTTGGGGTTGCGCAGGGAAATTTCGGCTTGTTCCGCAAGCACGGACAGGGCCTGCGCCTGCGCCTCGGCCATAGCCACACGGTTCATGGGATTTTTGCGGGTAAAATCGCTCCACAAATCGGTGCCGATATCGGCAATCGCCGTCTGCAGAAGCCCGATCTTGGCGGCATCCTGCGCATAACGCTTGGTTTGTTTTTGGAAGCGGGCGGCGGTCAGCTGGATAATGGCGTGCCCGTTATAGCGGCGGTACCTGCTTACATAATCGTAATCGTAGCGTACCGCAACATCGCGGCAAAGGTCGCGGGCGGCATACTGCCGTATCGTCAGGCTCTCTCCCGCAAGATCGGTGGAAAGAAAGACTTCGGGCATCAGCACCCAGCCGTTGGTCTGCGCAGCCTCAATCAGTTCTGAAAGCCCGCTTTTTCCGCGAAGGGAGGATTCCGCCCGCAGGCTTGTCTGCGCGCTCTGCCGGATGCCGCCCTTCTGCCAGCCTTCCAGCCGCAGCCACACTTCATCGGCCAGATCATCCAGCTCTTCGGCGATTTCCTGCGTCTGCGCAAAGGTCGTCATGGCCTCCATGGTTTCAATGGGCAGCCCGGCCACAATATCGGTGGTGGGCACCGCGCCAATGATATCGGCAGCTACGGCATAACTTTCTTCTGCCGTCTGCGTCAGAATGCCCTGATCCAACAGGCGGGCGCGATAGGTGCGTGCCATGCCCATGTAGTCATTGTTCGCTTCGGCCAGCGGCTGATAGCGCAGCACCAGATCCCCGCGGTAGGGCGCTTCCTCAAAGTAGATCTGGCGGGAATCCGAAATTTCCATAAAATCCACCGCCGTGGTTATGGCCGAAACGTAAACCGTGTTATAGGAATTGGTCATCCCGGCCACGCGGGCATTGAGCGTGCAAAGCTCGGCGCCCCGATCCACGGTAATCAGCAGGGCGGCCTTGCCGTTTTTGATTCCGAATGCCGGCAGGGAAGCCTTGCGGTCGGCCACATAGGCGCTTTCCGTATCGGATACGGTATCCGCCCCATACAGGCGCATGGAGAAGACGGTTTCGGATGTCTTTCCGTTGTTGTAGTAAATCAGCGTGCCCGAACCGTCCGGAACCAGCATGTACCCCTGCTCCGCCTGTCCGCCCGCGCCGAAATACTCCAGGATGCGGATCTCATTTGGCGGAATCTTTTCGTCATATTCAAGCGAATCGCCCTTCAGGGCTGCCACCAGCGCACCGTCATCCAGATGATAGGACAGCGTCATCTTGAAGTGCGCGCGGGATGTTTCTTCCGTTTCTACCTGGTTTACGGTGTTGTCGTAGTCCAAATCATCATAGGTATAGCCGCACTGATCCATGTAGGCCTTTACCTTTTTCAGGATGCGGCTGGAATCCTTGGCCAGATAGTAGGTATCCTCATTGACCACGTTCGGGTACTTCTTGACCAGGTTTTCGACGTATTCCTTGTCATCTTCCTTGCCGGCAATGGATACCAGACGATAGTTTTTCAGCAGGTCCTCGCGGTCATCCTCGGACAGCGCAGCGGCAAACTGCTCCATGCGGGATTTGCTGATCTGCTGGGGAACATCGGACAGCGTTACCGTCGTCTTGCCCAGTTTGTAGGTAACCAGCAGCTCGCTGCCTGCCACTTCATAGGTCATGCCGTCATAGGCGATGGAATCGTTGTAGGAGTCCATCAGGCCGTAGGCACCCTTTTGATCGTAATAGGTCACCGTAAGCTGTGCGCCGATGCGCAGGCGCGTGGTACCGTCCACCATCGTCTCCAGGTCCCGATCCTGCGGATTGGAATACCAAATCTGCCCCGTCTGCTTGTCCTCAAGGGCAACCTCGGCTGTTTTGCTATTGAAATGCAGGGCAGATTTCTCATCCTCCAGCACCTTTTCAAAACCGGATGCCAGGGTGGTGTCATATCCGTCCGCATCGATTTGCGCCTTGGTCGGAAGATTGCCGGCGGAGCGCTCCAGTTCATCAGCGCTTTGGGCGGTGCCTGTCGGCGTGATCTGCAGCTGCGTTGCATCGGTCTCAAACGTATCGGATACAAACACGGCGCACAGGGCAAAAAGCAGGGCAACCGTCACGGCGGTAATCAGAAGCCGTTTGTGATATGATTTCAAATTTCAGTCCTCCTTCCCTGTTAAGCACGGAAGGCAATTTCGCGGTACACCTGTACAGCAAAGGCCCCAACCTCAAAGAGCAGATTGAAGAACAGATACAGCAGGAACACGATAACCGCCATGGCAATGGCCGTCAGGATGGTGGCGGCCACCGTGCGGCCCATCGTAAAGCCGTGCGCCAGCATGTTTCCCGCCAGCAGCTGGAAGATCGTATACGCCCACAGTCCGTAATACAGCACGTAATAGATGGCGCTCTCCTCCAGGGTAAGGAAGTTTGAAAGCACCAGCAAGACCACCTGTCCCAGGGCCATCGGAAGCAGCGCATAGCACACGCCCTTGTAAATATCGCGCATGCGCCCTTCGCCCTCCATCAGGGTGGTGATGCACCAGTTGGCAAGCACAAAAAGCAGGATGGGCAAAAGCACGGAGGATACCGTCAGCAGGGGGCTGATATCCGTCCCGCCGCCGTAGAGGAAGCCAGAAAGGGTGGAGCGCAGCACGGCCAGCACAATATACAAAATCAGGATGAATGTACCGCCCGCCGCCGAGCCTTCGCCCTCATGGCGAAGCTCATGGAAGCCTTTGAAGGGGTGAATGGCGCAGTAGAACGCAAAGTCCACATCCTCCATCAGCCGGTCAATCCTGCCCGCGATGCGGGATTTGGGCTGCCACTCTTTTTTCTTCTTGGGCTTGGCATTGCGCCGCAGTTTTTTGATAATCGGGTTTGCAATCAGCAGCAAAAGCACAATCACGATCAGCGCAAAGATCACCGAGAAGTTTTCATCCAGCACCTCGGCGCGGTACTGCTTCATCGCGCGGCTGTAATAGGTGCGGTTTGCGGCCAGGCGGAAGGAAGCCATTGCATCCTTGTAGGCACCCTCGCGCATCTGCGCGCGGCCGATGCCCAGGTACGCCAGCTCGCAGTTGGTATTATAGCGGAAGGCCTCGGTAAAATTCGCCTTGCTCTGCTCATAATCGCTGTTGTTGTAGTCGATAATGCCCTGCATCAGGCACTTTCCGTAGGCTGTCGGCTCAAAAACGGTAATCTGCCCCAGGGATGAATCGGCCACATACAGGGTAAAGCCGCTGCTGTCGATGGCGGAGGGCACCGCGATGTTGCCGTCCTGTCCGCCCAGGCCGCCGAAGGCAAAGAGCATTTCGCCCTCGTCATCATAGAGGAACACCTTGCTGCGGCGTACATCCACGCAGGCAAAAATGCCGCCCTCCAGGCAGGCCACATCCTGAAAGACGGAAACGCCCGTCGCGCGTCCGTCGTAAATATTGCCAAGGTCGCCCGTCAGCGTCTGGCCCGAATTGTTGATCAGCACATCGTTTCCGCCCGGGTTCAACCGCTGAATGGAGTTTGCCATGGTGCTTTGTTCGGCCTGGGATGTGGCCATGATAAAGCCTTTTTCGTCCAGATCCACGTTAATGTAGGTTACCGGCAGGAAAGAGGACATGCTCTTTAGCTGCTCTCTGGTGGAAAGCAGGCGCCAGAACAGCTCCCACAGCGTGGGCTTTACGGGAATCGTGCCGGAATATCCCTGAAATTCCCCGCTTTGGTCAATGGTGACAAGGCCCTCATAAATGCCCTCGCACACAATGGAGATTTCCCCCTGCGCGGTCACAACAACCTTTTGCGGCTTGAAATCGACGCCCTGTGAAAACTGCGGAGAATCGGGCTTGCCGTAGGCGGCAATGGTATCCCCCGTTTTTGCATCCATTTTGACCACACGGCGGTTGCCCGTATCGGCCACGTACAGCATGCCGGACTGCACAAACACGCCCTTGGGCTGGGCAAAGGCTGTGCCGTCCGCCTCGGTGTATACAGCGGCCTGCGAAAAATCCAAATTGGTTCGGATGATGCGGTTGTTGTCCGTATCGGCCAGGTAAATGCTGCCGTCTTCCTCATCCACAAACAGATCGCTGAGGGTGCGGAAGTTATCCAGTCCCAGATCGGAGGCACGGACGATGCGTGTGGGCATATAGGCGGCAGAGGCCAGGATTTCCCCATTATCCTTGAAGGAGTAATTGTAGGTTTCGTACGCACCGGTGATCTCCGTCACCGCAAAGGCCGAAGAAAGCTGCGTCAGTACCGCCAGACACAGAAGGAGCGCGGTGAGCCGTTTCAATCTTTGCATACACTTCTTCCTCAATCTTTCATACCGGAGCTGTTCATGGTTTCAATGATCTGACTTTGCGACAGGACAAAGGTAATAACGGGCACGGAGAGCATAATCAGCGATACGGCCGCGGATACGCCGGTGCGGGCGATGCCGCCCGAGAGGATCTGGTTGAGCGCATGCGGCAGGGTTTTGAGCTCCTCGGAATAGGTATAGGGAGAAATGGTGTTCCACAGCTGCTGAATCATCAGGATGATCAGCGTCAGCCACGCGGGCTTTACCATGGGCATTGCGATCTGCGCCCAGATGCACCACTCGCTTGCGCCGTCAATCCGGGCAGCCTCTATGACGGAGTCCGGCAGAGTTTCCATGAACTGCTTGATCAGGTACAGTCCCAGAGAATACTGAATGGCCGGAAGCAGGGTGGCCCAATGCGTATCCAGCAAGCCGAT
>CAVFPH010000079.1:0-1093 GCA_963624325.1 bacterium | reverse complement strand
ATCAGGTGCAGGGCCGTGCCGACCACCGTCAGAAAGACGGTATTGAACAGGTAGCGGCTGAAGGGAACCCAGGACTGGCTCATCAGCTTCATGGCGGAAGCAAAGTTATCCAGCGTGGGCTTGTTTACCAGCAGTTTGGGCGGATATACAAACAGCTCATCCAGGGGCTTGAAGGCGTTGGATACCACAAACACCAGCGGCAGCACCATGAAGGCGGCCAGTACAAGCAGGAAAAGCATGGATGCAATATTGCCCCCGCGGCTGCGGTTGATGCGTGCCGTCGTCCGCTTATGCTCTTTGCGTGCCATTACGTACCCACCTTTCTGAGCATCTTTTGAACCAGCTTGTTGGAGCCGACCATCATGATGAAGAGAACTACGGCAATGGCCGAAGCATAGCCCATTTCAAAGCGCGTGTAGCCGTAGTCCGTAATATGGTTGACGATGGTATGGGCCGCATAGTCTACCGACGGCAGGCCCGCCAGCTGCGCGCTGACGCTGCCCGTGCCGAAAGCAGCCGTGATCTGCATGACGGCGCCGAACATCAGCTGCGGCTTCATGCTGGGAAGGGTGATATACCACAGTTCCTGCCAGCGGTTGGTTACGCCGTCCACCGCACCGGCCTCATAGAGGGTGCGGTCAATATTCTGCAGGCCTGCGATAAAGGAAAGGAAGGAGGTGCCCAGGCTCAGCCACAGGCTGACGATGATGACAACCATCAGGACATAACGGCTGTCCTGCAGCCACTCAATGGGGTCGTTAAGGATTCCAAGGGTGGTCAGGATGGAGTTGATATAGCCGTAGCTGTCGGATGAAAACATGATGGACCAGATCATAAACACCGCGCCCGAGATGGAGGGAACGTAAAACACGGTGGTCAGCACGGCGCGCGGAACGCGCTTAAAATCCGTAATCATCCATGCCAGCAGGAAGCATGCCGCATAGCTGATCGGGCCCGTAATCACGGCGATGATCAGCGTGTTTTGCAGGGCCTTGATAAAAACTTCATCATGCAGGAAAAGGCTGCGGTAGTTATCCAGAAATACGAATTTGGGCGCTTCAAACAGGTTGTAGCTGGTGAAGGACAGGAAAAT
>CAVFPH010000078.1:0-8169 GCA_963624325.1 bacterium | reverse complement strand
GTGTACTTCGTCGATGATGTATACCTTGTATTTGCTGAACTGGGGCGGATAATCCACCTTTTCCAGCAGATCGCGGATTTCCTCCACGCGGCTGTTGCTGGCTGCGTCCATTTCAAACACATCCAGCGAGGACTCCTCCATCAGCGCCTTGCATGCGGGGCATTCCAGGCAGGGATCGCCGTCCTGCGGGTTTTCGCAGTTGATGGCGCGCGCCATGATCTTGGCGGCACTGGTTTTGCCTGTGCCGCGGCTGCCGCAGAAAAGGTAGGCATGAGCCACGCGCCCGCTGGCCACCTGATGCCGAAGCGTGCGGATGACGGCCTCCTGACCGGCCATTTCCGAAAAGGTGCGGGGACGCCACTTGCGATACAACGCCTGATACATGCTGCTGATCCCTCCAATATCTACTGAAATATTATCCCCTATTTTTGTCTGAATGGCAAGTAGGCGGTGCAATTTTCTTTGCTTTATGATATAATCGCGGCAGAATGATTTTTCGGGAGGGCTTTTCCATGCAGTATGTTCCTTTCGGCAACCTGGGCTTTGATATTTCGCGCTTGGGCTTTGGCATGATGCGCCTGCCCAAGGTCACCCTGCCTGACGGCAAAACGGCGGTGGATGAGGAACGCACCGTGCGCATGCTGCGCTCCGCCATTGACGAGGGACTCAACTATGTCGATACCGCCTACCCCTACTGCGACGGGCAAAGCGAGCCGATTGTCGGGCACGCACTAAAGGATGGCTATCGCGAGCGCGTAAAGCTGGCGACCAAGCTGCCCGTGTGGAAGGTGGAAACACGCGCCGACATGGACGCGATTCTGGATGAGCAGCTGAAGCGTCTGGATGTGCCCTATGTGGATTTCTACCTGCTGCATGCCATGAACGGCACCAGGTGGGAAAAGATGAAGGCGCTGGGCGTGCGCGAGTTTCTGGACAGCGCGGTCAAGGACGGACGCATCCGCTACCCGGCCTTCTCTTTCCACGATGACTACAAAGTTTTCCGTGATATCCTGACAAGCTACGATTGGCAGATGGCGCAGATTCAATACAACTATCTGGACATCCGCCACCAGGCAGGGCTGGCGGGCATCCGTCTGGCGCGCGCGCGCAAGGTGCCGCTGGTGGTGATGGAACCGCTGCGCGGCGGCGCACTGGCCAATCCGCCCGCCGAGCTTCGTGCCCTGATGGACCGCTGTCCGCAAAAGCGTTCGCCTGCCGAATGGGCTTTCCGCTTTGTGGGAGACTGCGATCAGGTGGCAGTCATTCTGTCGGGCATGAGCGATGAAGCGCAGGTGGCGGACAACCTGCGCATCTTTGAGGGCGTACGCCCGGGGTGCCTGAGCGATGCCGACAAACGCCTGATCGCCCGCCTGCGCGCGGGATACCGCCGCCGCATGCCCATCGGCTGCACGGGCTGTGCCTACTGCGTACCCTGCCCCAAAGGAGTGGACATTCCGCACCTGTTTGCCGCCTACAACGAGGCAGCCATGTTTGACCGCATAGCCGGTTTCCCCGCGCGCTACGACAGCTTTGCGGAAAACAAGCAGTCTGCGGCGCAGTGTGTGCGCTGCGGGCTGTGCGAGGGTAAGTGCCCCCAGCACCTGCCCATCCGTGACTGGCTGCAAACCGTTCACGCCGCCGGACAGAAGGCGGAATAAGCGGGCATGGACGGCAAGCTGTTTGGGGTTATATCCGTCTACGGCATACTGATCGCCCTGGCCGTGCTCATTGCCGCGCTCCTGTGCCAAAGGGAGGGACGGCGGCGGAATCTGCCCGAGGATATCGGGCTGGATATCATCCTGTGGGCCGTGCCCCTGGGCATTGTGTGCGCAAGGCTGTATTACGTGGCCTTCAATTGGGATTATTACAGGCAGGATCCCCTCAGCATCCTGTACATCCATCAAGGCGGGCTGGCAATATACGGTGGGGTGATCGGCGGGGCGTTCGGGCTGTATCTGCTCGCCCGCAAGCGGCATGCTGCGTGGTTGACGCTGCTGGATATCGCCGCGCCCCTGGTGATCCTGGGGCAGGCTATTGGCCGCTGGGGAAACTTTTTTAACGGCGAAGCCTACGGCTATACCGTGCAGAACGCGGCCCTTCAGTTCTTTCCCATTGCCGTGCAGGTGGATGGCACGTGGCACATGGCCACCTTCTTTTACGAATCCTGCTGGGATCTGTGCGGGTTCATCGTGCTGTGGCGGTATCGTCTGCGGGCAAAGCATCCGGGGGACGTATTCTTTATGTATCTGCTCTGGTACGGCGCCGGGCGGACGATCATCGAGGGTCTGCGCACCGACAGCCTGATGCTGGGCAGCATCCGGGTGTCTCAGCTGCTCAGCCTTGTATTGTGCCTGTGCGGGCTTGCGCATTTTCTGCGTGCGCGCAGGCACTCCTCCGATCCCGACAAGAAAGCGGGGTGACCCCATGGAAAAATGGAAGGCTTCCCTTTACCGCTGCCTGCTGGCAATCAATTCTCCCCCCGCATGGCTGCGGGAAAGCGGCAAAATTTATCATGCCGACGCCGCGATTCCCGAAAAACAGGCTGAAAAGATCATCCTGGCCCTGCGCAGGCACCGTGCCGTGGGCGCGGCGGTCACGCTGTTTAACGGGCAGGGGATCATAGGCAGCGTCACCTACGGCGCATCACGGATCAAGGACGGCGTGCCTGTGCCTGTCACCCGGGATACGGCCTTTCGCGCCGCCTCTGTCAGCAAGCACGTCACCGCCTTGGCGGTGATGCGTTTGGCACAGGCCGGGCAGATTAATCCAGATGCCGATGCAGATACATTTTTGCCCTGCTCCCTGCGCCACCCCAAGGCACCCGAGCTTGCGGTTACCCTGCGCCGCCTGCTTTCCCATACCGCGGGCATTCAGGACGGCAGCGCTTATGCGGCAGCCTGCCAAGCGCCCGTGCCGCTCCCGCAGCTGATGAAAGCGGACTGCTTTGCCTCCGAGCCTAACCGCTTTGTCTACTCCAATTTGGGGGCGGGAATCATTGCCTGCGTGCTGGAGGGTATGCTGAATACGGACTTTGAAAGCATTCTGCAAAGAACGCTCTTTGAGCCGCTTGCGGTTGATGCCTCGTTTTACCCGCAAAAGATCCAGGGTGAAATTGCCGATGCCTATCACGTGCTGCCTGCGCGGCAGGTTGCCGTCCCCGCACTGGACAATGCCCTGCGCCGCGCGCGCCCGATCCCAGATACGGTGCCCGACCCCGCCCTGCATTACCTGCTTGCCCAAGGAAATTTGTACATTTCGGCACCAAATCTGGCAAAAATCGGCTGTGAAGCAATGCTTTCCCGCTATGATGCCATGCGGCGGGAGGTTGTGCCTTTCGGCAAGCGTGCCTATAACCTGAGCGAAGGGCTTGGCACGTTCATCGTGCGGGATGCCGCGGTTTGCCCGCAAACCGTATACGGGCATCAGGGGCTGGCCTACGGCGCCATGCACGGGCTGTTTTACGATCCCGAATCCCGGCGCGGCTTTGCGCTGCTGACAAGCGGGGCAAGCGAAGCGCGGGACGGCGTGCTCTCCGATTTGAACAAATCCATCATGAAGCTGGTGTTTAACAATGGCTGAACGCATACTTGAAATCAAAAAAACGCGCGGATGCGCGCTCATTCAAACGGAAAACGGCAGCCTGCGCGTGCCGCTGTCCCTGCTGCGGGAGCGCCCCGTGCGCACGGGCGAAATGCTGGATCTGCAGGCATACCGCCTGTTTATCGGCGAGCGCGGCTATCCGCATGCCTTGGATCATGCGGTGCGCCTGCTTTCCCTGTGTGACCGCAGCGAAAACGAGGTTCGCCATCGTCTGATGGATGTCGGCTATCCTGCCGACTGCGTGGACCGCGTGATTGAAAAGCTTTACGAGGCAGAGCTCCTGGATGACGCTGCCTATGCGCAGCGCTGGGCGCAAAGCCGCGCGCACAAGCACGGGCGCAACCGCATCGAGCGGGAACTGACCCACCGCGGCATCAGCCGCGAGCTGGCGCAAAGCGCCGTATCCGAGCTGTCCGATGAAGAGCAGCTTGCCGATGCCGTGCGCCTGACGGGCAAATTCCTGGCGCGCACGCAGGGGGATTTTGACCGTTCCCTCTACAACCGCACCCTGGCCATGCTGGCAAGGCACGGCTATGATGCCGATATTGCCCGCCGCGCACTGCAGGTGATTGCCGAAGGCCGGGACGAAGAAAATCAAGACTAAAACAGGCGGCGACAAAGTCGCCGCCCAAGTTATCAACAAAGCTGCACCCCGAAAAAATTTTTCTTTTTTCGGTTTATTCATTCCGCCGTCTGCCTGTAAGTCTGATAGCCCTCGCTGTCCACCGTGGTGTCCCCCTGCAGCAAAAGCTCGGATACCGGCACCACTTCAAAGCCGTTGTCCTGATACCATTGCAGGATGTCGGGCAGAGCCTCCACCGTGGCCTTGCTGTCCAGATGCCCCAGGATAATGCTGCCGCCGGTGATATTCTTGGTGGCAAAGGAATAGCTGCGGCCGGTAATCTGCTCGGCCTCATCCGAATCGTAGAGGGTGTGCGACCAGCGGATCACCCGCATCCCCGCGCCCTCCACCACGGCGCGAAGCCGTCCGTAGCTGTCGCCGTAGGGCGGGCGATACAGCACGGGACGCACGCCCGTGATTTCCTCCAGCAAATCGCTGGCCGAGGTAACCTCTTCCCAGATTGTATCCAAGTCGGCATCCAGCAGATGCGGATGATGGTAGGAATGGTTGCCGATTTCGTGCCCGCGGGCGACAAATTCCCGCACGATATCGGGATGGCCGGCAGCAAAATTGCCCGTAACGAAGAAGGTGATTTTGACGTTGTACCGATCCAGTATATCCAGCACGGTGGAGGCGTACTGCATGGTGGATCCGCAGTCCAGGGTAAAGGAAATCTTGTTGTCATCCCTGCGCACGCCGACGATGGATATCTCGCTCTTGTCCCCGACAAACACCATCAGGCTGCTGTCGGCAGGGCCGTCCTCCCCGATGTGCAGGGTGAGCGTCTTCATCGGACGCCAATCGGCAGTCATTTCCAGCGATACGGAATAGTACTCCCGTCCGGTATAGGCAACCTCGGCCACCGTCTGCCCCTGCTCATCGCGCAGATAGATCATCTGCCCTTTTTCAAGGGTTTGCGGGCCCTTCATCTGAAAGCCGATTTTCAGCGTTTCGCCCATGTAGGTCTGCAGCATCTCACGGGAAAACTTGGCCATGGGCACACCTTTGAACACCACCTGCACACGGCGAACCGTGCCGCGCCGGTAACTGTCACTTGTTTGAATGGTATACTCATACTGCTTGTTGTACGCGGCACGCTCGCCGGATACCTCCAGCACCGCCTGCGTTTCCCCCTGCGGCAGAACAACCGAAAATTTATTGCCGCGCCCATCAGCAATGGTAATGTCAATATCCTGCTCGGGAGCGGCATCGGCGGTCAAAACCAGCTGCACCGTATCCCCGCTTTGCGCGCGAATCTGCTCGGCCGCAAAGGAAATGCGCGGCAGATCTTCCGCCTGCGCGGCAAAGATCGCCAGGGCAGCCAGCATCAGCACTGCAACTGCGGCAATTGTTTTTTTCATCGGCAAATGTCCCTCCGCTTCCTGCACAATTAATGGGAAAACGTTTCTTTGATGGCCTGCAGCAATTCCTGATGGTTGTGGAAATAACGGTGGGCAGTCTCCATAATCACAGGTACATCCTTTACGTGCTTGATATCCTCAATGGCCCATACCGTGCAGCCTGCCTTGCGCGCGGTGGTCATGGCGTAAAGGGCATCCTCAATAACCAGGCAATCCTTGGTTTCAAAGCCCATGCGGTGGGCGGCATAATCATAGAGTTCCACATCGTGCTTATCGGGCTTCACATCACAGGTGGTCTGGTAAAACTGAAAATAGCGGATGAACCCCGTGCGGTTGACGGTATAGGTCAGCGAAGGCTCCGCCGTGGCGGAAAGCAGGCACATGGGAACGTTCAGGCTGCGCGCCGCCTCCAGCGTATCCATGGCGCCGGGCTTAATCTGCGGCACATCCTTGGGGTAAATTTCGGTATACATGTAGTTTTTGCACCAGGCCACGCATTCTTCATAGGACATGTCCAGCCGGCAGTCGGGCGATGCAAGGTAGTTTTTCAGCGTCTGGCTATACCTTGACGTCATCCAGGGCATATTGTTCGGATCCACCTTGATGCCCTTGCGCTCCAGCAGCACAAGCGGCGCGCCCGTCCAATAGCATTCCGAATCCAGCAGCGTTCCGTCCATATCAAAAATAATGGCTTTCATGTACAATTCTCCCCATCCATAGCATACTTCGGCAATCAGTATACCACAGGCCGCGGCCATCCGCAAGGGCAACATCGGCACCGCTGACTGCATATCGGATTGATCTTATGCCGGCATTCTGCTATCATGATGATGGAAGGATGCACAGCCTTGCCATTTACAGCAAAATTGGAGGGATGAACGGTGGATCGACTTCCGAAATGGCTAAAATTGGTATTCCGAGTGCTTGTTCGTATTCTTCAAGCGGTCGCCCGCCTGATTGCGGTGCTATGTGCGCTGATCACATTAACTTTATTTGCCGCTTCTTTGGCAAGACAATATGCAACCATCAAAACGAGCATAAACTTTAAGCATAATGAAAGTTCGTACGAGGATATAATCAACAACCCGCCCGTTAAAATCAGAATGCTAAAAGCGCTCCTGAGCGGAATCGTATACTATAGCGTCTCGGAAGAAATGAAAGAAATCGGCGTTGAAGATATATACAAATCGAAAAAGAATATTTACTTCGAATTCAAACAGAAAGTACTATCCTGCTCCCAGGGAGTGGTCTATGTGCAGCAGCCGGATAACATCCCCCATTGGATAAAACTTACTCATATTTCGGGTCAATGGTACTATTACAGAGTCACATGGTGAACGTTTTTGTGCTTAAATCCGGCATACCGCAGATGCAAAAAGAATGAAAAGCAAGTTCAGCGGCTGAAACATGAAGAAATCCCGATGTGCCTTGAAAAATAGTTGGAATAAAATCAAAAAAACGGAGGCAGAAACATGCGGCGCAAGGACAGAGAAGTGGAAAAACGGGATGTGATTTATGACATTTTGAAGCGATGCGATACCGTAAAAATTGCCATGCACGGTGATATCTATCCCTACATTGTCCCGGTTTCATTCGGAACGGAAATTGAAAACGATAAAGTCATTGTTTATTTTCACTGTGCACAGCAGGGCATGAAAGTGGAACTGCTCCAAGAGAATCCCCGTGTTTGCGTGGAAGGCGAAATTTTCCTGCAAAACGAAAAAACGGCGCACGGGATCACTGCCAGGTATGAAAGCGTCATCGGTTTCGGTGAGTGCGTCTTTGTTTCCGGGCGTGAGGAAAAGATCCACGGGCTGAAACTGCTGACCGAGCATTACGGGTATCGGGATTATCCGCTTGATCGCTGCACGGGCCTGGACCACCTGCTTGTGGGGAAAATCACGCTTGAGAAAATTTACGGAAAACAGAACCTGCCTGGTTCGGTGACGCCGGCCGACCGCGCAGCCGCAGAAAAGGATTCGTAAAAGCAGCACTGCGCAAATGAAGCAGCCGGGCGGATCCGCAAAATACCTTTTCAGAAAAACCCATGGGTTTTTTTGAAAACCCAAAAACCTTGAATCTGAATCTGAATTCGTATCTGAATTTGAATTTGAATCTGAAGTTGAAGCTAAATTCGTATCTGATAAGGCGTTTCGGTGGGTTTCGGCAGCCTCGCCCGCAAAAGCTCTTTTCCCAATGGGACTGATTTCGAAAACGGATAGGCCGCCCGGCAGCCAAAATATTTGCCGTCGGCTATTGCATTTTTTCCGTTTCTTTGGTATACTGTCCAAGTACTGATGTTTGGGGCATTAGCACAGTTGGTAGCGCGCGACATTCGCATTGTCGAGGTCAGGAGTTCGAATCTCCTATGCTCCACCATTTGCGATGAAATCCGAACCCCGTTTCGTCTTTGTAAATGGCGTTTTCGGATGCATCTTCTCAAGGGAAGATGCGAGAGAGAACCGAGAGTGAAAGCTCCCGGTTCTTTCTTTTTTACAGCAAATCAGTTCACATGTGAGGTGAAATTTTGAACCCTGCAAATTTCACCTCAAAAAAATTTTTGCTCCGCGGAAAAAAGCCGCGGAG
>CAVFPH010000077.1:2300-8328 GCA_963624325.1 bacterium | reverse complement strand
ACAGTATACCGCGTCGGAAGACGGTATGGTGCTGGAATCCTATGCCTCGCTGCGGCTGGACAACGGCTGCATTACCGCTACGGGGCTCAGCATTCGGGATATCCGCGTCGGATCGAAAATTGTCTGCTACAGCAGTGACCAGCTGGATGCCGTGCTCAACACCGTCACCGAGCTGGAAGCGCAGGGATACAGCGGCGAGATATCCGAAATCAACCTGTCGGATCTCAGCAGCATTTACCTTGTAACAACCGATGATTATGTAGCCAACATCGGGGATTCCCGGCAGCTGCGTGCAAAGATCGGCACGGTTCGCGCCGTAGTGGCGGAGCTGCGCAGCCGCGGGCTGAAGGGCGGCATGATAGAGGCCACCGTTCCGGGTGAGGCTTCCTATCGGCCTGTTTCAGACTGACGCAATGCCGCAGTGCAAGGAGAGAGCTATGATTTTAGAGCGGCTGCATTCCCCCGAGGATTTGAAGAGCCTTTCCCGAAAGGAACTGACCGTGCTGGCGCAGGAGCTGCGCGAGTGCATTATCGATCGTGTTTCGCACAATGGCGGACACCTGGCATCCAATCTGGGCGTAGTGGAGCTTACCATTGCCCTGCACCGTGCCTTTGATTTTCCAAACGATGCCCTGATTTTCGATGTCGGCCATCAGTGCTATGCCCATAAATTGCTTACCGGCCGCGTGGATCGGTTTGACACCCTGCGTCAGTTCGGCGGGCTTTCGGGCTTTCCCCGAAGGGAAGAAAGCCCCTACGATGTCTTTGATACCGGCCATGCTTCCACCGCAATATCCGCGGCAGCCGGCATCGCGCGGGCAAGGGATCTTGTGGGAAAAAGCCAAAACGTGATTGCCGTGGTGGGCGACGGCGCATTGACGGGCGGCATGTGCTATGAAGCGCTCAGTGATGCCGGCAGCAGCAAGCTGCGCATGATCGTAGTGCTCAACGACAACGGCATGAGCATTTCCCGGAATGTGGGGGCCGTTTCCCGATACCTGACTCACATGCGCTCCAGCAAGGGCTGGTTTGATGCCAAGCATGCCGTAGGCGGCTTTCTGCGCCGCATTCCGGGGGTAGGAAACGGGCTGTACGGTTTCTTTCAGCGGATCAAAAACTCCCTGCGCAATATTTTTGTGCAGGATCGCCTGTTTGATTCGCTTGGATTTCATTATCTGGGGCCGGTGGACGGCAAGGATATCAGCGGGCTTGAACGCCTGTTTCGCCGCGCCAGGCAGCTGGATGAGCCGGTTTTGATCCATGTGGTAACCAAAAAAGGCCGCGGCTACACGCAGGCCGAAAATGATCCGACCCGTCTGCACGGCACACCGCCGTTTGATGTTCAGACAGGGGAGCCGCTCAACCCGTCGGGCAAATCCATGGGAAAAGCCGCCGGCCGCGTTCTGTGCGAATTGGCCGGGACCGATTCCCGCATCGCTGCGGTGACCGCCGCCATGACGGGCAGCACGGGGCTTGGCGAATTTGCAGCAAAGTATCCAAACCGCATATTTGATGTCGGCATCGCCGAAGAGCATGCCGTAACCATGGCGGCAGGGCTGGCGGCAGGCGGGATGCATCCGTTTGTTGCCATCTACGACAGCTTTCTGCAGCGCGCTTACGATCAGATTTTGCTGGATGTATGCCAGCAGCATCTGCCGGTGTGCTTTCTGGTGGACCGTGCCGGGCTGATTGAGGACGGAATAACGCATCAGGGCATATACGGCAATGCCTTTCTTTCGCAGATGCCGGGGCTGACTGTGCTAAACGCCGCCACCTGCGATGAACTTCAGGCCATGATCCGTTACGCTGCGGCACTCAATGCCCCCGTTGCCATCCGTTACGGAAAGGCAGAGGCAGATGGGATATGCACCTGGCAGGAAGGCAAAAAATATGAGCCCGTTTGGCCGCTTGTGCGTCCCGGCCATGACATTGCAATCCTGGCCTGCGGGGTCATCATTGCGCAGGCCGTGCAGGCTGCGGACATGCTGGAAAAGCAGGGGCTGCACGCTGCCGTCTATGCGGCGGATTGTTTGCAGCCGTTGGATGAGGATAAACTGCATGAGCTTTCCCGCATGCCGCTTGTCACGCTGGAGGAAGGCGTAATTTCGGGTGGGCTCAGCACTTTGGTTCCCGCATGGCGCAGCGCGCACAGCGTATCGGCACCGCTGCTGACGCTGGGAATAGAAGGCCTTTGCGCAACGCAGGGGGATCGCATGCTGCAGCTTGCGGCCAACAGGCTGGATGCGCAGAACATTGCAGACCGGATTCTACAATGGAGCAAGGAGAACAGACAGGCATGAAAACACGGGTGGACAGCGCGTTGGTCAGCCGCGGCATGGCTGCAAGCCGTGAAAAAGCGCAGGCTTTGATCATGGCCGGGCAGATTTATATCGGCGAAAAGAAAGTCCTCAAGTCCTCCGAAACCGTGGAGGACAATCAGGAACTGATCCTGCGCGGCGAAGTGGATTCCCTGGCAAGCCGCGGCGGACATAAAATCGAGCGGGCCGTCACGGTGTTCGGCGCAGATGTCACAGGGGTGGTTGCCATGGATATCGGCGCGGCCGCCGGCGGTTTTACGGATGTGCTGCTGCGCCATGGTGCTGCGCATGTATATGCCATTGACGTAGGCTATGGGCAGCTGGACTGGAAACTGCGGCAGGATGAGCGTGTAACGGTCATGGAGCGCACAAATGCCCGAATGCTGACTTCCGATATGTTTCCGCTGCATCCGACCTTGACGGTAATGGACGTGTCCTTCATCTCAATTCGCCTGATTCTGCCCGTTGCGGCCGGGATTATGGGCGATCAGGGAAGATTTTTGACCCTTGTTAAGCCGCAGTTTGAGGCCGGACGCGGGCAGGTAGGAAAAAACGGCGTCGTGCGGGATGCGGCGGTTCACATCCGCGTTTTGCAGAATGTGCGGGAATACGCAGCGGAAATCGGCTGGCATGCGGCTGGATTTACCTATTCCCCCATCAAAGGACCCAAGGGCAATATTGAGTTTTTGGCCGATATCCGTCCCGGCGCGGGGGATATGCCGGACGATGCCTATATCACCGCGCTGGTTCAGGAGGCGCACGAAACGCTGAAGTAAGCGGTCTTCATCAGGAGAGCAAAACAAATGGAACGATATCTTGCCGAAACAAAAATGCTTGATTTTTCATCTCCTGCGCTCCAATCCCTCATAAAGGAGCGTGGCTGGCATTCCCTGCCCGAATCTGAGCGCATCAGGGCAATCTATGATTATGTACGGGATGAAATTCTCTTTGGCTATAACACGGATGACAGTATCCCCGCATCCGGGGTGCTTGCAGACGGATTCGGCCAGTGCAATACCAAAGGAACGCTTTTTATGGCCTTGCTCCGTGCCTGCGAAATTCCCTGCCGCGTACACGGGTTTACCATCGATAAACGCCTGCAAAAGGGCGCGATGACCGGTTTGGTGTACCTGCTTGCCCCAAAGGATGTGTTTCACAGCTGGGTAGAGGTGCTCTTGGATGGTACCTGGTATGAGCTGGAAGCCTTTATTCTGGATAAGGCCTACCTTGAAAAGCTGCAGGCCGCCCATGCGGACTGCAGCGGTGCTTTCTGCGGATACGGCGTTGCTGTAAAGGATTTCCGTCACCCCGTGATCGACTTTAACCGAAACAACACCTACATCCAAAGCGAAGGGATCAATCGGGACTTCGGCGTGTACGATTCACCGGACGAATTGCTCAAAGAGCATCATCAGAATATGTCCCCGCTCAAGGCCTTTGTCTACAGGCATATCGGTCGGCACCTGATGAACGCAAACGTAGCGCGCATCCGCGGCTGAACGGGCAGTACTCCGCTTGGCGCGGCTCTTTTCATGCATCCAATATGTATTTTTCAATCGCCTGCGCAAGTCCGTCCTCCGTATTGGAGGCAGTTGTCTGCCGGGCGATTTGTTTTACGCTGTCTGTCGCATTGCCCATGGCAATCGGGTATCCGGCACAGCGGAACATGGGAATATCATTGTCGAAATCGCCGAAAACCATCACATTTTCCATCGGGATGCCGTAAGCGGAGGCCAGCTCCATGAGCCCTGTCCCCTTATCCACGCCAAGCGGCATGGTTTCTATATTGCGCGGGCCGGAGGATGTGACAGAAATGCCCGGGATCTTCTCCAGTTCTTTGCGAACCTGCTCACGCTGCAAAGCATCGGCAAATCCGTTGATATACGTTTTGTAAATGCGCTGATGCATGCGAAAATCCATTGCATCTTCGCCTGTTTCGCGAAGGATTCCGTAATCACGGCACATGATTCCATTGATTTTTTCGTAATGGGATGCAGTGGCAGCGGTATCCTCGCAGCGGTTCACAAAGCAGCCGGGCAGCGTGGCCATGCAGCGGATGGGATAGCGGCGGACAACCTGCCACACCTGCCATGCAGACTCGGCGGGCATCAAATGCTGTGCGATCACCCGGTCGGATTGTCCGTCATAGACGGATCCGCCGTTGGAAGAAATGACGGAACACCTGATTCCCGCATCGTGTGCAAAAGCCAGGCAGTGTTCCGGAAAACGTCCCGTGCAGATGCTGAATATAATGCCCTTTTCCTGTGCCTTGCGAATGGCGTTCAGCGTCCGCGGGCTGATCTTTCCGTCGCTGCCCAGCAGCGTCCCGTCCATGTCGGCAGCAATCAAGCGGATATCGAGCATATACTTCAGTCTCCTTTAAAACGGCGGGGAAATTTGAAAGTCCAGCCCGTCTATTTCGGGCATTGCGCCCTGCGTATCAATCAAAAGGCGCGTGGCGCAAAGCATCAGGCGGCCCTTTCCGTACTCGCGGTTGGCTGCACGGTCGCCGTACAGGTCATCCCCGATAATGGGATATCCCAGATAGCTCAAATGCGCGCGGATCTGGTGGGTGCGGCCGGTATGCAGGATAACCCGAAGGCGCGATATTTTTCCCGTCTCCAGGGTTTCGTATTCGGTTTCGATGGGTTTTGACTGCGGGCGCTGTTTTTCCGAAACATGCACCACAGCCCGAAGCGGATCCTTTGTCAGGTAGGCACGGCAGTCCGCGCTTATCGGCTGCGGTGTCCCCAGCACCAGGCATTGATATTCCTTCCGGCCTGTTCGGACGGCAAACATATCTTTCAGTGCTTTTTCGGCCTCTTCATCCTTTGCAAGGGCAATCAAACCGCAGGTCTGGCAGTCCAGCCGATGGCAAAGCCGCGGCAGATAAGCCCCCTCGGCATGCATTGCGGCCCAGTCCGTGACCGTCATGCTGTGATATTGGTCCTCATCCGCGGCAACGCCCGCCGGCTTATTGAGCACAAGCAGGTGCTCATCCTCGTATACAATCGGAATGCTGATTTCATACGGCGTATAGACCAGGATTTCAGCCCCGGGCATGATGCGTGCATCCTTCGGGCTGCGCTGCCCGTTCATTTTTACATCCCGTTTGGAAAAGGCCTCGCGCCGTGCACGCTCCGGCAGCAGCGGCAGCGCGTGCGACAAAAACCTGTCAATTGACATATCCGGCAGATTTTCCGGAACTGTTGCCGCATATTTGTGCATGCCCATACCCCCTTTCCCAGCGCGTTCTGCATTGTCAGCAGCACGTATGATCTTCAGCTTTTGCTCACTTTTTCAGTCATCATGCGGATGATCATTTGATCCGTTTCCCGCATGCCGTCGTGTGCAAGCTTGCCGACATTGCGGATGGTATTTTCAACGCCCTTTACCACGATGCCTTCGCCATCGTAAAACTGGCTGTCATGGCTTTGCATCTGCATTCCAAGAAGGCCTGCTTCTACGGCCGATGCAATCTTGGCCGCGCAGCTGGGCTTTGCGCCGTCGCAAATCATGCCGGAGTTAATGGCAAGTGCATTCACAATCGTGTGGGATATCTCGCTGTACTTTCCGCCGTACAGATAGCATATTCCCGCGCCTGCCCCGCAGCCTGCGCTTGTTGCCCCGCAATAGGCCGACAGCGGCCCGATGTCCGTTTTCAGGTGAATCGTCACAAGGTTGGAAACAACAAGTGCACGGTACAGGGT
>CAVFPH010000077.1:0-2290 GCA_963624325.1 bacterium | reverse complement strand
GTACAGGGTTTCCCGGCTGACGGAAAGCTCCTTGGCGTATACGATTACGGGCAGCGAGGCGGTAAGCCCCTGATTGCCGCTGCCCGAGTTGATAACAACGGGCATCTCGCACCCGCTCATGCGCGCATCCGAACCTGCCGCGGCATAAGCCTTGGCGCGGTTGTGGACGCTGCCGCCGTAGGAGCGAAGCAGAATGCTGCCGATATTTGCTCCCCAGCTGTTGCGCAGCCCCTCTTCGGCAATGGCGGTGTTGCAGGCAATCTGGCGGGAGATCACCGGCTCTACATCCTCTATCCGCACCGTATCCGCAAAATCGACAATATCCTGCACATTCAGCACGGCATGGTCCGATTTCTCGGCAGGCGCCGTTTCGGTATAGGAATGGTCCAGCAGGATTTTCCCGTCCTTTTCGATATGAATCACATTCGTATGATTGCCGGCGATTACAACCTTGGCGGTATGCTCTCCCGCCGAGGCCTGCACCGAAATATAGAAAACATAACCGTTATCCGAGGATTTTACCGTGCATGCAATACTGCTCAGCGCTTCCGAAATGGCGGGAATCTGTTCCTTGGCAACATGGCTCAGCACCTGCAGTTCATCATCCGCCTGCCCTGCTACGGCACCGGCCACCGCCGCGGCATCAATGCCGCGCAGGGAGCCGGTATTTGGCACGATCACGCTCTTCACGTTTTTGATAATATTCGGGCTGGCCTGAATATCCATCTTTTCCGGAATGCAGCCAAGTACCTTTCTTGCTCTTGCAGCCGCATAGGCAATGGAAATCGGCTCGGTGCACCCCATGGCCGGGATGAGCTCTTCCTCTAAAATTTTAATGTAAGCATTGTAAATGCCCTGATCCATGCCGCTACCTCTCGGAATGATGTTTTTCCGTCTCGTTCCCTTGAAAAAGTGAACGAAACCGACCAATTCTATCACCATTATACAGATCACGCAAGCAAATTTCGGCCGTCCAAAGAAAGCATCCGACAGGAAAAGTACCCTCAGTTCAGGCGGATTGATTATTGTGCGCAAAAGCGCTTATTGGATCAGCAGGTCTTCCACTTCGTCCCGTGTCGGAATGGCCGGCGCAGCACCGGGACGGGTAATTGCAATAGCTGCGGCGGCAGATGCGGCGCGCAGGCACTGCGCAGGCGATTTCCCTTGGCAGCGGCTTGCCAGATAATAGCCACAGAAGGTATCCCCAGCACCCGTGGTATCCAACGCGCGCACCTGAAAGCAGGCTTGCTCATAGCGTTGGCCGTCCAGCCAGGCCACCACGCCGCGGCTGCCCAGTGTCAGGATGATTTGCGTCTTCGGATACAGGCGGCGCAGCGCATCAAAAATCACGTCGCTGTCCTGCTCTTTAGGCATCCCCGCCAGCAGCGCCCCCTCGATTTCATTGACAATAAAGGTATCAATGCGAGACAGCGGCAGATCCTCGGGATGCGCCGGGAAGGGGGATGGATTGAACATCACCCGCAGACCGAGATCGGCTGCCTGCGTGATGATCTGCGCTGTCTGGCTGGTTTCGTTCTGCAGCAGCACAAGGTCTCCCGGCTCTGCCCGGCGCAGAACAGACCGCACATACTCCTTAGTCAGGCGCTGATTGGCGCCGCCGTATACGATAATGGCGTTTTGGCCATCGGGAATTACCTGAATCAGCGCATGACCCGATGCCTCCCGCACATGCAGCAGGGATGATGTATCCGCCCCGGCGTCCTTCAAAAGCTGCTCCAGGAAGGCCCCGTCCGGGCCGATTGCCCCCGCATGCACTACGTTTGCGCCGGCACGTGCAGCGGCGATGGACTGGTTCAGTCCCTTCCCGCCGGCATAAATATGCCGAGCCGCGGCTGTGGCCGTTTCGCCGCCCTGCACAAAATGCGGCATGTCGTATACATAATCAATGTTGAGGGAGCCGAAGTTTATCAGTTTCATGCATTTACCTCGCAAAGCGCTGTATTTTACAGCCTATTTTGACGAATTTCAAGCACATACCCGATTCATATGATATGCGCTGTGATTCAGCGTGTCAAGCATTTCCTGGCAGAATCGCAGCCGCTCTTTGGCAGGATTTGCTTTCGTTTTCCGGGTATGTTGCACGATTTGAGTCAATGGTGTAAAATAAATGTGTTTTCACTTTTCCGCTTTAAGGAGGATCTTGCATTGAAATGTCCCAAATGCGGGCGTTGGAACCGCGCTACGCTTGAAAAATGTTTTTACTGCGGCACGCCTCTGCCCTGTACGGACGGGCAGAATGCCAACATTTGGCGCAGCGAAAACAGTGCCG
>CAVFPH010000076.1:8454-8909 GCA_963624325.1 bacterium | reverse complement strand
CCCTGCTGGAAGTGCCCGAATACCGTGAAAAATTCCTGCGCCGTCTGTCTGAAGTAATCGAAAGCAATTTCCTATACGATATCCAGTCCGGCCCTGTTCTGGAGCGTTGGCGCGATGAAATTGCACCGCTGATTCCGCGGCACATCGCAAAATTCAAAACCTTCTCCTCCGTATCGGAGTGGAAGCAGAATGTCAGCGCCACTATGAATTACACGCGCCGCCGTCCGCGCATGGTAATCGACTGGGTATGTCAAAGCCTGAAGGTAACCAAAGAGGAGCGAGAGACCTATTTCGGCACCACGCTGGAGCTGCTGACCGAACACAATACCGTGAATTAACCGTGGACAAATCAGCACAATCCGCATATAATAATGACAGCCTGTATCAAAGGAGCACTGTGCCATGAAATGCCAGTTCTGCAATTGTCCGGACAGCCGCGTTATTGATTCCCGCCC
>CAVFPH010000076.1:0-8444 GCA_963624325.1 bacterium | reverse complement strand
GCATCCGCCGCCGCCGTGAGTGCATTAACTGCGGCCGCCGCTTTACCACATACGAAAAGGTTGAAATGCCGCAGCTGCTTGTCATCAAAAAAGACAATAACCGCGAGCTTTTCGACCCGCAAAAGATCCGCAGCGGCATCATCCACGCCTGCCACAAGCGCCCCGTTACGGCCTCCGATATCGAGCGCATCGTCTCCTCGGTGGAGCAGATGGCCTACAACAGCCTGCAGGAAGAAATCACCACCAAGCAGATCGGCGAGATGGTCATGTCCTCCCTGCGCCAGCTGGACGAAGTGGCCTATGTGCGCTTTGCCTCGGTTTACCGCCAGTTTACCGATATCCCCACCTTTATGCGGGAGCTCAGCCACATGCTGGATGAGGCCGGACGCGGCGGAGAAAAAAATGCCCCGGCCGAAACAGCCGAGGCGCAGGATTCCGATGGTTCGAATGCCTGATTCACAGATCATTCCGCTGCATGCCGTGCAATTGCGCGGCATGATTTTTATATTTTGGAAGCTAAAAGCGGCAGCAGCAGCATGCAGCCGAGGGCGATCAGCGGAATCAGGATCATCTTGCGGGTTTCAATTGCCTGCTTGTAGCGATCATCATAGGTAGCCATGCGCTTCATACCGAACACCTCCGATTGTAATTGGTTTGCTTTGATTTCTTAATGTTTTCGTAATAATATTATCACAAAAATTCATATTTGGCAACCCTTTGAATTGTAACAAATTGCCTTTTTGTTTTCTGTGCGCCGGGCAGGTCCGCATTGACATCCTCCTTTCACTTATATAGACGAAGCAGCACGGTAAATTGCTGCGCAGAAAATCGCATTTTACATTTGAGCGCCGATATGTCAAATGATTGACAGTCCGTCATGGATTTGTTATCATATATTCGGGTTGATTGATGCAGACGGGAGGCCGTTGTGATGGAAAAAATGCCGATTCTGGCTTTGATGTATGACTTTGACCATACGCTTTCCCCGCGTGATATGCAGGAATATGCCTTTATTCCGGAATTGAATATGGAATCAGACGATTTCTGGGCGCTTTGCCGCAGTATCGGCGATCGCTATCGGATGGATCCGATCCTGGCCTATATGTTCGTCATGCTGAAGGAAGCAAAAAAGCGCGGCATGTTCCTTACCCGTGATACCTTCAATCAGCAGGGCTCGCGCGTGGCGCTTTTCAAAGGGCTGGACACCTGGTTTCAGCGTGTCAATGATTACGGTGCCTCCCTCGGCTTTAAGGTGGAGCACTATGTGTTGTCCTCCGGCCAGAAAGAAATCATCGAGGGCACTTCCATTGCCGATCAGTTCAAGATGATCTATGCGGCGGAATATGTATATGATGATGATACCGGTGAGCCTGTGTGGCCCGCCATGGCCGTCAACTACACCAATAAAACCCAGTTTATCTACCGCATCAACAAGGGCGTGCTGGATGTGACGGACAACGAGCGCGTCAACGAGCATACCCCCCACGATATGCGCCGTGTACCCTTTACCAACATGATCTACATCGGCGACGGTTCCACCGATGTTCCCTGCATGAAACTGGTAGGCTCCCGCGGCGGGCATGCCATTGCCGTCTATCAGGGCCGCCGCAATGCCACCGTCAATGATATGCTGATTCACGGCCGCGTACACTTTGTCGCACCCACGGACTATTCCCAAGGCAGCGAAATGGAAAACATCATCTTCGGCATCTTTGACAGCGTGGCGGCCGAAAGCCGCAACATTGCCCTCAACCGCCGTCAGCTGGATGAAGCCCAGCGCATGCTGGAAATGGACGGCTATCGACTGCGCTGATATCGCTCAGATATCGTTTGAGTCGCCCGTGCAAGCACCATTTGACCCCATTCAAGCGTCGTTTGCTTGTTTTTCTCGGCTCTGTCCCCTATACTTGCACCATCAAGCAAAGGAGGATTACCCCATGGAAAACAATGTAAACGGCCTTTTTCATCAGCAGGAGAACAATATGTTTGATATGCGCAAAACGGCGCGCGCATTTCGCAGCTGCGCCGTGCTGCTGCCCTTACCCAGGCCGAGCCGGCCGAAAAGCCGGCATCTTTTCTGCCTCAGGATCAGCTAAGCGCCCTGCTCAGCCGCATCATGGGGGAAGAAAAGATGCTTAAGCTGCTGCCGCCGGATTTCTGTTTATCCCGGCTGCTGTTGCGGGATTTTTGCCCCTATCCCGATTTTGAGGATAAAATCTGCTTGCCATCCAACTGCGAATGTGCGATAATATCCTGGAAACGGAGGGATAGGCATGGCAGGACAGCTGTGGGTTCGGGTTATCCGCAAAAATAAGATCATCGAAAGCAGAACGGCACCCTGTACCTATGAAACATGGCAGCAGGCACTGGATGATATCTGCCACGGGCTGGATATCAGCCGTCCCGTGATCCTCCCCCGTCACGAGCGGGATTGGGAGCAGTTCGGGCTTACGCACTTTCTGCCCGAGCATTTTCTGGAATCGGTTCATTTTGATAAGTTGGAGCTGCAGTATATCGATCCGGACAAAAAGAAAAAGAGCAATTTTTACGCCGAACTGTAAGAAAAACCGATGGGAAAGTTTCAATCCCATCGGTTTTCTTTTCAGATCATTTTCTTACTGCTGATCGGCATGGGAATAGTGATGGTTGGGTTCCAATTCCGTGCCGTAGTAAGCAAACAGATCTTCCACTGTTACGCACAGGTACCCCTGCTTATGCAGGTATTCCGCTGTAAGTTTGGCCGCTTCAGCCGTGTTGTCCTTGATATCATGCATCAGGATGATCGCACCCGGCGCCACATTCTTTTTCACCGTAGAAAGAATGGCGGAGGCGGATTTGCCTGTCCAGTCTTTGGTATCCACCGACCACATAATGATGGGCAGATTGACGTTTGCCTTCTGGAACGGCTCATACAGCCCATAAGGCGGGCGCATCATGATGGGCGGCTTTCCCGCAATCTCGGTAATCTTTTTGTATACCTTTTCGGAATAGCTTTGAATGCGCTCCGTTGAGGATTTCTCGGCGTTCGTGTGTACGTAATGATGGCTTTGCAAGCTGTGATTCTCATCATTTTCGCGTCTGGCGATGTCCATATACTCATCGATGCGGCTTCCGACCAAGAAGAACGTTGCCACCGCGCCCGTACGCCGCAGGTTGTTGAGCAGCCTTGCCGTGTTCGTGTATCCGGGGCCGTCATCAAAGGTAAGCGCCACCAACGAATAAGCGCTGTTGTCCGTCTGCACGCGCGCTTCATCCGTCAGCACATCGGCAAGTGCCTGATAGTAAATCGTTACATGCATCAGTGTCGGATGGTCCGGATAAAGCTCGGACGCCGCGTAATGCAAGGTCAAGGATGTGGGCGTCAGCATAAATGGCGTTTGCAGAAGGCCCTCCTTAGAGCACAGGCGATCCAGGGTTTCCGCGTCTGCCACCTCATCGGGGAAGTAGGCATTCAGCTGCTCCCTCACGGCAGAACCCAGGATTTCCCATGCCGCATCCGTATCCTGCACAACATCGATGATTGCAAGCTGCGCGCCCGTGTCCATATCATAAGCACGGGTCGTAAAGGGCGAGCAGAGCTGTTCGCGCTTGTAGGATTGCCGTGCCAGCACCAGAAAGCTGACCCACTTTGTGCCCGTAACGGTGTGCACCACGTGGATATCCAGCCGGCTGTTGCGCTTGGGATTGTCGCTTGTTTTCAGTACCGGGGCATACTGATCATCATATGCATCCACCAGCGCATTGATTTCTTCACTGACGGCTGCATTGACCGTGGTAATGTGTTCCTTGGATACAAAGCCGCGCTTGTTGTTGATCAGCCGCTCGTCCGCCTTATAGGTTACGCTAAAGGCATCCGGCAGACTGTCTGCGCAGGCAGGAACGGCAGAAAGCAGCAGGGCAAGGCACACCAGCAGCGCTGCCGCACGAATACCGCGATGTTTCATTTTCTTTTTCCTTCTTTTTTATTTAGTGTTGTACTGCGCCAGCAGCTCCAGCGTTTGGGCAAAATACGCTTCTTTTTCGGCCTTGGTCAGCTTCAGCCGCTCGCTTACCCAGCCAATGACCTTCTTGGGGCGCACGCGCACATAGTATTGAGCCGCGCCCACATTATCCTTCCAATCCTTGATGGTAAGCCCCGGGAACCTTTCGATGTGCCTGGGCAAAAGCCGGCCGATCACATCGATGTACTTATTAAACACCGGCTCCACCTGCAGGCTATAGAGGAAATTGCTTTCGATGATCTCGGCAAGCCTGCGCAGGAAAAGATCCTTGTATTCCGGCACCTCCAGCAGGGCGGCCAGCACCCAGTGCGGGAAATTGGCCGCCTTGCTTTTTTTGCTGCGCAGGAAAGTATCCACCGGGGACTCCTGCACGCCCATGCAGCCGGATTCTATATCATGCAGCAAGAATTTCCATTTGCCGCCCGGGAAATGGTAGATGCGCGTGTTGCTGATATCATAGTTCCCGATGATCATATTGAAAATCACGTAATTGTACAGGCTGTCCACATCCAGTCGGTTCAGTACGTACTGCAGGTTATCCGGATCATTCAGGTCATTGTTTTTCACAAAGTCCATCAGTTCCACCCACTCTGCATTGCTGCCGTGGAGCACATCGCTGCTCTGCGTGCCCGTCCGCTCCAAAATATCGCAATTTCTGATTAATTCCGGGTCTGTAATTCCCTCCCACTGTGCCAGAGAATCCTTGTTGGATTTTTCGCGCAGGTTGTAGTGTCCGAAATACTCCCCATTCAGATACACCACAATGGGCTGCGCCGCCTGATAATACAGCCCTAAGCCGTCGCTCAATTCACCCAGCACCGCATCGCGCATGCGGCAGGAACGGCTGTCCGAATTGGTGGAGCGCAGCAGGATGGAGGAGTACTGCGTATAGGGGCGGTTTTCAAAGAAAGCGTAATCGAAAGTATCCGATCCGAATGCCTTCCGCGCAAAAAGCGCAATGGATTTTTGCCGAAGGGTTCGGGAAGAATGCGATGTAACGCGGAAGGTAGCCATCTGGCTGATCTGCCGCTGCCCATTGGCATCAAAATATTCCACCTGGATGGGATATTCCCAGTCCTTATCGTAGTTGGCAACGCTGCCCGTGCCCTTCACCATCACCCCCGTTTTCTCATTGTACAGGTAGGTGTCATCTGTATAGACGCTGATCACGGGCACAATGGACGCATCATTGATAAAAAAGGTACTGCCTGCCGTGGTGGAGCCCAGCAGATCAGGCGCAAAGGCGCGGGCGCGGATCACCGTGGTTTTGTTCAGGACAATCGGCTCGGTATACAGTTTTGACGTGCGCACAGGCTCGCTGCCGTCGGTGGTATAGCGGATTTCCTGCCCTTCCCGTGCGGATATCACCACCGTCACGGCATCCGCATAAAAGCCCGCTTCCGTCTCGATCACAGGCTCCTGCGCTCTGGCATCATAGCCGTTTGAATCATTCGCTTTCCCCGGCGTGGCGGTTTCAAGGTACTGCCATGCATCGCCGTCCTTCGGTATGCCGTAGGATACGTTGCCGAACTGCGCCCCGAATGCCATGCTCCGCGTATTGCCCTGCGGATCGGTCAGGTACAGCGCATCGCCCTTGGCGGAAATCTTGAAATCCGTGTACAGGGTGCCTTTCTGTCCGTCAGTCACCGTTTCCCCCGCGCAGTATACCACAAGATAGCCGTCTTTGACGATCTTTGTGTCATCGGGAAATGCCCAGCGCTGCAGATTGTACGGGTCGTTGCTCAGATACCACCCTGCCAGGGATACGGGCTGATCGCCGCTGTTATGCAGTTCCACCCAGTCATCATGGCGTTCCCCCACAAAGGTGGCGGTAGAGGCCATCACCTCGGTAAATTCAATATCCGCCTGTGCACAGGCACACAGGAGCAATATCAGCAGAAATGCACAAAGCAAGCAGCGCAAAACAAATCGTTTCATCCTGTCTCCTTTCGTCATTCGGCTCAGTTCAAAGAGCTGTCCAGCTGTTCCCACTCCTCATAGAGTGCATCCAGCTGCTGCTGCAGGGTGTTTTTCTCGTTTTCCAATTCGCCCAGACGCACATAATCGCTGGCATTCTCCTCCATTTGCGCATCCAGCGCGGCCATTTGCTGCTCCACCTTGGCAATGTCCCGCTCCAGTGCGTTCATGCGGCGCTCCGTTTTGCCGTCCTTGCGGGCAGGCTTTTTTTCTGCCTTTTCCGCTTTTTCGGTCTTCTCCGCCTCTCGCCGGCGTGCCTGCTCCTGCTGGGCGGCCTCTTCTTCCCGCTCGCGGATAAAGCGGTATTTCTGATATCCGCAGTCAAAGCTGCGCAGATGGCCGTTATCCAGCTCCCAAATGCGGTTTGCAAAGCGGTTGACAAAATATCGGTCATGGGACACAATCAGCAGTGTGCCCTCAAACTGATCCACCGCCGATTCAATCCATTCTCTGGAGTCCAGGTCCAGATGGTTGGTCGGCTCGTCCAGAATCAGCATATTCACCGCGCTGTTCATCAGCATGCACAGCTTCAGCCGTGCGCGCTCCCCGCCCGAAAGCTGGGATACCAGTTTGAACTGATCTTCCCCGCGGAAGCGATATGCCCCCAGCCGGTTGCGTGCCTGCTGCGGCTCGCAGCCAAGCTCATACAGCAGGGTATCATAGAGCGTGCGCTCCGGGTGTTCAAATGTGATCTGCTGGGGCAGATAGGCCGCGCGCACCGACGGGCCGAACTGCACCGTTCCGCCGTCCGCGCTCTCCTCCCCCAGCAGGATTTTCAGCATTGTGGTTTTACCTGCGCCGTTTGCGCCCACCAGCGCCACGCGCTCCCCGCCGCCGCGGATGGTCTCCGTCACGCCCTCAAACAGGGTGCGTCCGCCGAAGCCTTTTTTCAGTTCCTTCACCCGCAGGGCATAGTCCGCCCGGAAAGGCACGGTGGAAAAGCCCAGATCCAGCCGCTCCTCGCGGGTGGGCTTTTCGGTTTTGCGCAGCCATTCAATCCTTTTCTGGATGGCAAACACGCGCTTGTAGGTCTTGTCCATGCCGCTGTAGGCCCAGGTGCTCATCTTGTCGGCGGCCTTTTCCAACTGGGCAATTTTTGCCTGTTCTTTTTCGTATTGCTTTAGCTGCAGCTTGTAGCGTGCTTCCTTTTCCTTTACGTAAAAGCTGTAGTTTCCGCTGTAAAATTCCACCCCGCCGTGGTCCAGTTCCACAATGCGCTTGACAATGCGGTCCAAAAAATAGCGGTCATGGGACACAGTGAGCACCGTGCCCTTGTAATGGTCAATATAATCCTCCAGCCATTCGATGGACTGCATGTCCAGGTGGTTGGTAGGCTCATCCAGCAGCAGGATATCCGTTTCCCGCAGGATCATCACCGCCAGGCGGATGCGCGTCTGCTCCCCGCCCGAAAGGGAAGAAAATGGCTGCTTGCGCTGCGCCGGGGAAATATGCAGGCCGTTGGCTACCTTGGCCAGGCGTGTTTCGCAGCTGTAGCCGCCCAGCACGTCAAAGCGCGTATGCAATTCGTCATACCGCCTGAGCAGGGTCTCGGAGTGCTCCCCCGCGTCCATGCAGCACTGAATCCGCTCTATTTCCGCGCTGACCTCCCGCACCTCGGCAAAGGCCATGCGCAGCACATCCTCCACCAAAGCCCCTTCGGGCGCCTCGGCCAGCTGGGAGATATAGCCGATTCTCCGTCCCTGCGGGATGGCAATGAAGCCCTTATCGGGCGTAATTTCGCCGGTGATGATTTTCAGCAGCGTTGTCTTGCCTGCGCCGTTTGGACCCAGCAGGCCAACCCGCTCCCCCGCATCCACCTGAAAGGATACGTCATCAAGCACCACGCGATCCTGCACAAAGGATTTTTCAATGCCGGATACAATGATTTCAGCCATGCTCTCCCCCGGGAATTCATGAAATAATGACGACTGATTATACCATGATTTTTCCCGTGTAGCAACATTCGCCGTCATACCATTTATCGTCATATTCTTTTCATCGTACCATTCTTCGCCGTCCATTCATCATTGCCTCGCTGATGGTTTATTCTTGACGGTATCTTTGTATAATCCGCGGAAATATGTTATAATGGGAATGGAGGTGTGACCAATGCGCGATTCCTTTCTGATTGTGGACGGCAACAGCCTGATGCATCGGGCTTTTCATGCCCTGCCGCTGATGGATTTCGGCGGCGTGTACACCAATGCCGTGCACGGCTTTTTAAGCATGCTGCTTCGCTGCATTCGGGAACGCTCCCCGCGCTATTGCGCGGTGGCGTTTGATGAGCATGCCCCCACATTTCGGCATACCGAATATGCGGAATACAAGGCAGGACGCGCGCCGACGCCGCCTGAGCTGCGGCCGCAGTTTGATATCATCCGGGAAATTCTCGCCTCCATGGGGCTTGGCGTGCTGAGCCTGACGGGGTACGAGGCAGACGATATTTTGGGCACATTGTCCCTGCAG
>CAVFPH010000075.1:0-9168 GCA_963624325.1 bacterium | reverse complement strand
GGCGTGCACGCCCGTCTACTTCGCTATCGGTGCGCAGGACAGCTACTACGGCTCCGAATCCTTCATCCAAACCTATAACGCGCTGCACGCGCTGTACGCCGAGCAGGGACTGACGGAAGAAGAGATTGACAAGCTGATCGTACTGGACGTAAAGCCCGCAGAGTTTTTCACCGAGCGCGGCTTCCGCGATCAGCATTCCGGTGGACAGGCGTTTGCCCATGAAGAAAGCATCATGGGCTGGCTGTTTGGAGAGCATTCCTGAAGGCAGAGGAGGCCGGCGATGAGAAGAAACGCAAAATATATTTTAACCCTATGTCTGTTGATTCTTATGCTCCTGCTGACCTCCTGCGCCATCGATGATTGGAGCGACCCAGCTGAATGGGCGCCAATTCCAACAGACATATGGAAGGAAATTACGCTAACAGCGGGAGAACAGACGCTCCATGGCATGCTCTATGATAACGAAACGGCGCGGCTCTTTGCCGAAAAGCTGCCGTTGACCGTAGGATTATGGAATCCCGCGCCCGGTTTCGCCAAGGCGTTTGATCTCGAGGAAGCAATTCCTGATGTTGACCAGCATACGCGCCTCTATGAGCTGGGCGGATTGGCATACTGGTATTCCGGCCCATCGGTGGCCATATTCCACAGCGATCATTTGGAGCGAACCATCGTGCCCGTCGTCACCATCGGACGCATCACGGACGATGTAAGCATTTTCGCCGACTATGAAGGCAGCATTTCCATTGCGTTGGTTTCATAATATAAATTTTCAAGACTGGATCGTTTTCTAAGGTAACCGCAGAAAATGATCCAGTTCTTCTTTTTTGAGCGTGGCAATCACATATTGCAGCCATTCATCTGGAGTTGGGATTTGTCCCTTATGTGGGATTCGCTCCCACTGACTTTTTTCTAATGGGTTGTCGCTAAGAATACCTGATTCAATTCGTATCGAAATAAGCTTCCGTAGTTCTGGAACGCTGATACCTCGCTGCTTAGCTAAGTATTCAAACAGATGCTCTGATTTCATACCGATCACCTCACGATTCGCAATATGTCCGTTTAGGGACATTCAAGCGCTACTTAAGCCTACGGCCAACAAACGCCTGCCAACCGGGCGTTTGTTTATGTCCATTGGGATTATAGCCATGACAAAACGAAAACGTGGTTAGCGGGCGCATAGCGGCCACGAATTTCTTTTATAAAAAGCGCGTTTTGAGCTTGCTTTTTGACCACCCGTACGTAAGCTGTGACTCAGCCGCGAGGCACACAACAATACGGGAGGTATTCATCATGGAATGCGGAAAGCTCACAGCGAAACTTCGGGACGCGGTGCCGGTTTGCTTCATCGAGAACGGCAAGGAGGTCAAGCGCTTCAAGAACATCGAAATTCCGGACGAGATTAAGAAGCTGCCCTATCAGGACTTCGAATTCAGCGTACCGGTAACCGGAGCCATTACTTTCAAGATCATATTCGAGGAAGGTATTCTGCCGAAAGTCTGGCCGGAGGCGCGGACGCGCAAGAGCCGGAAAGCCAAGCAGGAGGAAGAACCAATGCCAGAAAGAATCACAGCCGGGCTTCAGGCAGCATTGGCGCAGGCAGAGGCCGAGGGCCAGTCCGTGGCAGAGATCGCCGAAGCAGCCGCGCAGGGCACGGAGATCACTGCCGAGCTGAATGGGCAGGAATTGACCATCACGGCCCACGAGCCGGAGACAATGGAGGTGGCCTTCAACGTAACCGGCGAACGCCGCAAGGCGCTGGTAGAGGCCGTCAAGGCTTTCGTAAACGCGCCTGCCGTGTACTAGAACGCGCCCAGTTTCGCCTATGTCATCGGCGACTACACGGTCAGCAAGACCGGCACGGTATCCGGCCCGGCAAATGAGGCGATCATGGCCGCACTGAATGCGAAGGGGTTCATCATAGAATAATTCATACCAAACAAAAAACGCTCATGCCGAAGTCATCCTTCCAGGCGTGAGCGTTTTTCTTGCGGTTGTAAAGTTTTTTGCTTTCCACTTTCTTAGTCGTGGGGGAGAAGGCCCAAACGGTGCGCTTCTGATTGTCCAGCTCTTTTCGGGCCTTCTTACTGAGCTTTTCACGAGAGACAAATTTCGCCATGAGGTTCACATCCTTTCAAGCATGGCAGTAGGGTAAGAAAAAACCCGGCAAGCGACCTTGCCGGGCGATTGGTGGTCGCAACAGGACTCGAACCTGTGACCCCATCGATGTGAACGATGTGCTCTACCAACTGAGCCATGCGACCATTTCACCATGTCAGTATACAGCAGCCTCATTCATTTGTCAAGATAGAGAATCTGGCAAATTTTGCAGCCGGATAACGATTGAATCCTGCCGCATTCCGTGCTGCACGGCGAATGATAGCACGGGCAACGGCGCAAGTCAACGCTTCGGCCAAGTGCCGCGCCGCAGATTTCAGTTTGCAATTTTGGGCTGTATGTTTCCGCAAAAGGATTTTTCGGGATCGGCGGAGGCGTTCTCGGCTTCCGATGGCCGTTTTCGGGTGTACCCGATGCATGTTTTTTGTCAAGCGGAAAAAACGACAAATGATTACAAAAAGACATATGAATTGCAGAAATGACAGTTGACGGGATCGTGTTTCTGTTCTATAATGATTGTGGATAGATAGGATGTTTCCGCTATCCGGCTTTGCTGTTTGCAAAAGGCAATTCGGCAGCAGATCCTGCCTGCGGGCGGCGGAAAATGCCTCAATTTCCAAAACAGGAATTTTTCGCAGTTTGGCAGGTGCGTACAACCCACCCGGCAAAGTACACGACTGAGAGCAGCGGTGCGGCGCCCGGCGGGAGATAGGACGGAGCAAGGGCTGATACGGCCCCACCCGCAAGGGTAGGGCGGCGGATCGGAGGGCGAAGCTATGGTTTCTTTTCACGGCGAACCCGAGCCTCTGCGGGATGCGGACGGCATGGCCTACGGCTGCCTGTTCTGCATTACCGGCAGGGAAGAGCGGATTGTGCGGCGCATTGCGGAATGCTGCCCGCTTATTCACGCCGTTACCATGCGAAAGATGAAATACCGTACCAGCCACGGGCAGAAACGCACCGAGGAAGCTTTGCTGCTTCCCAGCTATGTTTTTTTTACCGCTCCGACCGATACCGACCCCTTTCAGGCATTGCCCAAGACGGATGTGATACGCATCCTGCTTTCAAACGATGGCGAGTGGCAGCTGCAGGGGGAGGATCTGCGCTTTGCAAAATGGCTTTTTCAATATGATGGTCTGCTGGATCTTTCCAAGGCACATCGGGAGGGCGACCGCATCCGCATCATCAGCGGCCCGCTCAAGGATATGGAAGGAAAAATTACCCGCATCGATAAGCGCGGGCGCAGCGGCCAGGTGATGGTGGAATTTCAGGGAAGGACCATCCCGATCTGGCTGAGCTTTGAATTGATTGATCCCATTTGAATCGGAGGCTGCATTGTCCTACTACCGTGGCCACAAAAGAAGACGCCTGTCAGGCACCGCGATCCTTGTGATTATCGTCGGTGCCGTTTTCGTCTACGCAGGCATCCTGCTGGGCATCAAGGCCGTCGGCAGCCGTCTGGAGGGCAAGGATACCGCGGCGGAGCCTGTGGGCTCCCTGGAGGGACGCTTTGACTCGGACGATCTGACCATGCAGTACGCCGGGCGCACATGGACATACCGGGAGCGGGATTTAACCAATATCCTGCTGCTGGGCGTGGACTGGAGCGATGCCTCCGATACCGAATCCGCCCGCTATGCCGGCCAGGCGGACTTTATCTTTCTGATTACGATCGATAAGGCAAACAAAACCCTTTCCGCCCTGCAGATTGACCGCGATACCATGACCGATATCCGTATATACGGACCGTTCGGGGACTATACGGGCATGCAAAAGCTGCAGATCTGCCTGTCTCACGCCTACGGCAGCACGGCAGATGCAAACTGCCGCAATACCGCCTGGGCGGTCAGCCGTCTGCTGGGCGGCATTCCCGTGGATAAATACATCGCCCTGGATATGGGCGCAATCGCCGTCCTGAATGACGCGCTGGGCGGCGTCACCGTCACGCTGGAGGATGATTTCTCCGCCTTTGACCCGCAGATGACCAAGGGGGCCACCCTGACACTGCAGGGCATGCAGGCGGAATACTACGTCCGCGGCCGCCAGGGCGTGGGCGACGGCACAAATGTTTCCCGTATGCGCAGACAGCGCACCTTCATTCTGCAGGCGGAAGAAATGCTTTCTCAGGGCATGAACGCCGATATGAACTACGTAGGCACGCTTTTTGACGCGCTTGCCGACCATATGACCACCAATATCGAGCGCGGCTGGCTGATCAACAAGGCCTACGAAAGCCGCGAGTACACCCGCCCGAGCACGCAGACGCCGGCCGGCAGCCACACCATCGGCGCGGACGGCTATGTGGAGTTCTATCCCGATCAGGATGCGCTGAGCGCGTTGTTGACCACGCTCTTTTTTGAGTAACGAAAAAATTTTGCGGAAGGAGAACAAAAATGCTTAAAAGAATTCTCGGCGTCGCCCTTGCTCTGACCATGCTGGTTACCGCAGCATCCGCCGCCGTGCTGACCGACGCTCCCGGTACCCCCACCCAGGATCGTGCCGTGCTGCTGACCGCCGCATGGCAGGATGAGGCGAAAACCGCCTACGACCTGACCGAAATGCCCGCCGATCAGCTTACCGTTACAACCGCCACCGATGTATACGATTTCGTATACGAGCAGGGCAACCGCCCCGTCCGCTGGTATCCCGAGGATACGCAGCAGGCCATCGCGGAAATGATCTCCGCTGATCCCGACTCCCTGTACATGACGGAGTTCATGCGCCTGCATGCGGCAGAGACAGATCCGCAGTGCAGCCTGGATGCCGTAATGGAACTGGAAATTGCCTATTATCCCGGTCAGCTGACCGTTGTGGTGCTGGGCGATACCTCCGACCCCTCCGCCATCGTCTGGACGCCCGTTGAGTCCAAGGTGGTCGAAACCGGCCGCGTGGAATTCATCGTGCCGCAGGAACTGATGGCGCAGCTGCAGGGCGAGGATCTGCTCTTCAGCCTCCTCACCGTCCGTGAGGGCGGCTCCACCACCACCGTTGTGGTGGAAACCACCGAAGTGCCTCAGGATCTGCCCAGCAAGTCCGCCGAAAGCACCACCCGCATCATCGAAACCGTCACCAAGGAAGGCGAAACCCTGCCCGACGATTTTGAGCTGGTCATCGTCCCCGAAACCGACATCATCGAGCGCGAGCTTTCCCTGCTCAAGGACTATGTGACCGAGCAGCAGCAAAGCGCCATTACCTGGCTGCCCGAGCAAGATCAGAATCGTGCCCGCTACCTGCTGGGCGCGGACGGCGATTCCATGGTCGTATCGGACTATGTCTCCCTGATCACCCGCGGCTTCCGTCCCACCAACGGCGATGCCATCGGCACCATCTCCTTTGCCACCCCCTATCAGGCAGGGCAAAGCATCGTGACCGCGCTGGGCATCCCCAAGGCTGACGCTGCCGCAGATGACACTCAGGACGGCACCCTGATGGATTGGGCCGTACAGCCCGCCATCGTCCGCGAGGGCGGCTGGGTGGATATCGTGTTTGACCAGCTGGCGCTGATCGATATGGACACCCAGACAGGCCTTCTGCTGATGTTCAGCGAGCCTGCCGCCGAAGAATAACCCCCTGCGCACATTTCAAATGATAACCCCACGGCACGGACGTAACCGGGAAGGACGGCTGAATGAACAACAATTACAACAATACGGACAGCGAGGCGCAGCGCACGCAGGATGAGCAGATGTTTGCCCGCATCCTCTCCCGCATGAGCGAGCAGGATACGGACGGCACCGTGCCGCAGGGCGGCAAATCCGGCGTGCGGCAGACGATTGACCTGGTGGAGCTGTTCTATTATCTGCTCGCCAGGGTGCATGTGATCATCCTGGGCATGGTGCTGGGCGGCGTGCTGCTTGGCCTCTATGCCGCAAGCAGCATCACCCCCATGTACAGCGCCACCTCCAAGCTCTACATCATGGGCACCACGGGCAGCAGCATCATTGCCGATCTGCAAATCGGCTCGGTGCTCACCCTGGACTATCAGGAAGTGTTCCAAACCTGGGAGGTGCATCAGCTGGTCAATGAGGAGCTGGGCACCAACTACAGCTACAGCACCCTGCAAAGCCTGATCACCGTCACCAACCCGGAGGACACCCGCGTCCTGTATATCACCGCCCGTCATTCCGATGCCCAGACGGCGGCAGATATCGCCAATGCTTATGCTGTCGCGGCCAAAAAGTTCATCGTGCAGACCATGAACACCGATGAGCCCAGCACCTTCTCCATCGCCCTTGTGCCCAGCGTATCCAGCGGCAACGGCGTTACCAGCTACGTCATCCGCGGCATCCTTCTTGGCACAGTGCTGGCCGGCGGCATTCTGGTGCTCATATTCCTGCTGGACAACCGTCCCAAATCCCCTGAGGATATCATGCGCTACGCCAACATCCCCACCCTTGCCGTTGTTCCGGCCAACCCGAATCTGTCCGGCAGCAAGAGAAAGGCGGGCAAGTCATGAATCAGCTGAGCATCACCCGCTTCCCCGCCTTGGATTACGCCGGCACCGAGGCCATGAACACCCTTTGCACCAACATTTCCTACTGCGGGCAGGATGTCCGCGTTGTGCTCTTCACCAGCCGATATGAGGAGGAGGGCAAGTCCAGCATCAGCATGAACGTGATGCGCACGCTGGCCAGCTACGGCAAGCGCGTGCTGCTGGTGGATGCCGATCTTCGCCGCTCCAGCCTCGCACGGCGCTACCGCTTCAGCTATTCCACCCGGGATGCCTACGGCCTTGCCCAATACTTGGCCGGCATGTGCTCCCTGGATGAGGCAGTCTATCAGACCGACCTCCCCAATGCCTATATCCTCCCCGCCGGGCGCGATGTGCTCAACTCCATGCAGCTGCTTGCCTCCGCCCGCTACGGCGAAATGATGGGCATCCTCAGGCAGGAGTTTGATATCATCCTGGTGGATACCCCGCCCGCCGGCCTCATCGTGGACGCGGTGGAAATTGCCAAATACTGCGATGGTGCCGTCATCGTCGTGGGCTACAACAAGGGCCGCGGACAGGATCTTTCGGATGTTGTCGCCAACGTCCAAAAGACCGGCTGCAAGGTGCTGGGCGCCGTCATGAACGGCGTCAACCTCAAATCCTTCCGCAACCGCAGGTTCTACTACCGCTCGGAGCGCTACTCCGCCTCCCCGCACACCGCGAGGTGCAAAGCGGAAGTGAGCGTCTCTTCTCTTGCCGATCTGCATCAGCATGTGCTCTGGGGGCTGGATGACGGCCCGCAGACCCCGCAGCAGATGCATGAGCTGCTTGCGCAGGATGCCGCCCAGGGCGTTGCGCTGGTGTACGCCACCGCCCATACGGAGTTTGACGGCCGCCCGCTGGATATCTCCCTGTACCGGGAACGCCTGGCGGAGGCCAACGCCTACTGCGCGCAGCAGCATCTCCCCGTCACCCTGCTTTCGGGCTGCGAAATCCGCTACACCCCCGCCGTGCCCGATGCCCTCACGCGCGGAGCCTTGCTCCCCCTGGGCCATTCCCGCCACGTGCTGGTGGAGTTCCCGCCCGCCGTTTCTTTAAAGACCATTCAGCAGGCAGCGGACTGCCTGTACCGCGCAGGATACGTCCCCGTGCTCGCGCATGCGGAGCGTTATCGCACCCTGCGGTACTTCCCCGCCCGCGCCATCCGCCTGCGGGAGGAATACGGCCTGCTTTACCAAATCAACTGCTCGGCCTTCCTGCATCCCCGCAGCGCATCGGTTCGCCGCTTTGCGCAGCGCATGCTGGATGCCCGCGCCGTGGATGCCATCGGCTCCGATGCCCACAGCGCCGCCTGCCGCCCCGTCAGGCTTCGGCAAACGGTTGATGCCCTCCTTCCCCGCATCGGGGAGGAGCAAACCGCTTCCCTCACCGCCCTGGGATGGCAGCTTGCCCGCCGTGAAGGAGGCGATCCCGCATGACCGCCTGTGACGTACGGCAGATTTCCATTTCGCAATGGCGCACCCTTGCCGCTCAAGGCACGGTGCTTCCCATGCAGATCCCCCTGGACGGTGACAGCATGCGCCCGCTGGTTCGCCGCAATCGGGATCTGGTATCCATCGTGCCCCTCGCCCGCCCCTTAAAGCGCGGCGATGTGGTGCTCTTCGAAATGCCAAAGGGGCGTTACGTGGTGCATCGGGTGCACAAAATCAGGCAGGATCGCCTGCAAACGCTGGGCGATCATTGCTGGAACCCCGATGCCTGGATGCCGCCCGCCTGCGTGCTTGGGCTGGCGGTGCAGGTGAAAAGGGACAATCGGCTGATCCCCCTGGATTGCCCCCTGTCCCGCGCGCTGGGCATCCTGTGGATGTCTGCGCTCCCCCTGCGCAAGCTGTACTGGCGCACCCGCGCGGCAGCGGGAAAAATCCTGCGCAAACTCGGATGGAGGAGGTGACGGCCTATTCCGCAAGATGTAGAAACAGAAGTACGGGAGTACGGCAGCGTTCTTGAACTGCTGGAAGATCTGGAACGGGACGGCATCACCGGCTACGCCCTGCAGCAGGAGATAGACCGTTTCATGAACCTCCGTGCACGGATGAAAGGCATTCCCGTCAACGTCGGTTTTGAGCTGACGCCGCTTTGCAATTTTGATTGCAAAATGTGCTATGTCCATCTCACCAAAGAGCAGATGGCAAAGGAAGGCACAGTGCTTTCCACCGAGCAGTGGCTGGACATCATGCGTCAAGCAATAGATGCCGGAATGCTGCATGCCGACTTGACCGGTGGCGAATGTCTGACTCATCCGGGATTTAAGGAACTGTATCTGTATCTTCAATCCCGTGGTGTCAGAATTACCGTGCTGACCAACGGCGCACTGATCACGCAGGAAATGGCGGACTTTTTCGCACAGCACCCTCCTGATTTGATCCAAATGACAGTGTACGGCAGCAACGAGGATGCCTATGAGCATGTCACAGGCAGGCGGGCATTTGCAGATGTTCGAAACGCCATCGAGATGCTGAAAAAGCGCGGCATTCGTCTGACGCTCACACTTACGCCCAGCCGTTACACGCAGGAAGATACCCATGCGTTGCTGGAGTTTTTGCGAAGCACGAATGCAGAAT
>CAVFPH010000074.1:0-9582 GCA_963624325.1 bacterium | reverse complement strand
CTCGGCAGTCAAAGGCCAGTTTCCCCTGCCACTTGCAGCCGTCACAGCTTGATTGCGTACCGCTCAGCACGGGGCACTTCTTGTAGATCGCGTCCTTGTGGTCGGGATTGTAGCCCGCATAGCGTTTCCGCAGGCTCGGCGTGCATTCCTGCCCCCATGTGCCGTATACATAAGGGTTGCCCATCTGCGATTTCGCCGCGTCAATCACCGTTTGCGCTTTGTCCATTCCGTCACCTCCTTATTCCAGATGCAGGTAGATGTTCGTGCCGTTTACCGCAATGTACGCGTTCTTGGATGCCAGCGTAATCCCCAGCTCCGCATCCCCGGTCGGAAGCGCGGATGATGCGTCATACGTAAACCACCCCGCGCCGCCGGCCACGTCCAGGCCTCCCAGCACTTCCATGTAGTTGTTGTAATAGAACTTTTCGCCCGCCAGATACGTGCTGTATTCCACGTTCATCTTGCCCACTTCCACATTCGCGCTCGCGCTGCCGCCCACGCGGTATACGTGCAGGGTGGCCTTTGTGTAGTTTCCCCATCCGCCCTCCGGTGCCAAAAACTGCACCGCCATGCCGCGGTACGCGTTCTTTGTGCTGCGGCCGATCTCGCTGCTCTCCGTGCCCGCAATGCTGATGCTGCTGTATCCGGATGGGCAATACTTGCTCGCGTTCATCACAAGGTCGATTTCGCTTTGCCATACAAGGTTCCCGTTGTATGTCACCTTGCGCACCGCATTGCCGTTATACAGCACCTTGCCGATCTTCCCGCCATTGTATGTCAGCCCCATCTTCCCGCCTCCTTACGGACCGGTAATGGTCAGCGTCCCGTCCGCATAGCTCATGCCGTAGGCATTGGATACCGTGCCGTTGCTGTCCGCTGTCAGCCCGTCGCCCACGCGCATCGCGCCCTTCTGGCTTGCGCTCGCGTTCAGGATGCCCATCTTTCCGTTCTCCGCCGCGTACAGCGGGGATACCGGCAGTGCCATGCCGGCAGTCTCGGCGGACAAAAGCGGCAGTTGTATCTCCTGCGCGCTGCCGTCGCTTGGCGTCAGCACCAGCATCGTGCCCGATACGCTGATGGTGTAGGTCGTATTGATCTTGGCGTTCAGCGCCGCGTACAGCCCCGTCACATCGCCCATCTCATGCGTGTGCTCGCTGTCCGCCTTGCCGGCCAGGTCGCCCGTCAGGCCGTCAATGTCGCTCTCAGTGTGCGTATGGCTCGCGCTCGCCTTGCCGTTCAGCGTGCTTTGCAGGTCGGTTACATCGGCCATCGCGTGCGTATGGGACGCCGCCGCATACGCGCCCGCGCTCTTTCCGTCCAGCTTTTTCGCGTTGTCCACCACGCCGTCATTGTCCGCGTCATACACGCTCTTTTTCATGTCCCCGTAGGCAGAAAGCTTTTCTTCCAGCGTGCCCAGCGTGATCAGCGCGCTCGTGTCCATCGTCACATTCAGCACCCCGTCCGTTCCGCTGATGATGCTCGCGTAAAAGGTGTAGGCAAAGTCCGGCATCTCGCCGCTGCTCGGCACCGCAATCCCCGTATCATCCTGATAGAGGGCAATCATCGTGCTGCTCCCGCTGTCCAGGCGCCCGAATATCCCGATCTGCCTGGCGGTATACCCGCTGCTCAGCGCTGTCAGCTGCACCTGATACCTGGTGCCGCCCTCCACCGCCTTCGCGCTGATAATGGACAGCACCGCCTTCTCATTCGTTACATCCGTCTGCGCGGCCAGCGCGCTCGCGTCCACCGTCCCCGCGCCCGCCTTCGCCTTCTCAATGGTCAGCGTCCCGCCGGCAGCCCACTTTTGCAAAAGTGCCTTGCCCGCGTCCGTTACCACGCTGTTTTCCCACATCGCTTTTCCTCCCTTACTCCGCTATGGCCTCGGCCATGCTCTTTCCTTCCGCGCCCACCATGCCGGCAGCCGCGTAATAGTTCGCCTTGCCTTCCGCCCCGTAATAGCTCATGTCATCCAGTACGCTTCTTAGGTTCACCACCGCTTCCAGCAGGTCCATAAACTTCTTCCGCTTGGTGGTCATCGCCTCGGTATCCGTCGTTGTCACCTTGTAATGATAGGGCGTCCCGCCATACTCCCACCATTCCTGCACCGTGCCGTCCCCGAACACCGCCGTAATGGCGCTCTTGACGGCGCTCTTTGTGCCGATGCGGTTGTAGAATGCCGTCGCGGTACGGATCTGTTCCCGCTTGTCATCCTCGCCCGCGTCATAGTCATACCATAGGGCATTTAACTCCCACGCCATTTCATCCAGCCGCCACTCGGGCATTTTCTCAATGTCCGTCACATACGCAGCCCCATTCTTCGCACCATCCAGCAGGATGTTCACGGCTGCTTCCATCGCCGCAATCATCGCGTTCCCGTTGCGGTCCTCCCGCAGGAATTTCGGCCAGAGCTGTTCTCTCGGAAGCTCGCTCATTCGCTCATCACCTCGGCTGTGATCGTCCCCTTGCACCGCGTGCCGTCCGAAAGCTCGGTATACTGCACCGCGCCGCCGTTAAACGCGCTGCCGTCGCCCCATGTCACGCGCACCGCGCCCGCGCTGTAGGCCGCCGCCATCAGGCGGTCGGGGTTAAAGGGCTGGGCAATCGTGTTCTCCTGCCAATCTTGGTATTCGCTGATCGCCTCGCTGATCTCGGCGGATATATCCTGCCCCGCCTCGCACTTGTACTTTAGAATCAGGGTATAGGGGATATCCGTCGCCTTCGTCACCGTCACCGTGTCCGTCAGCGGCCGCGCGTCATCCGCGCTCAGGGCCTTGAGGACGGCCGCCTTCAGCGTCTCTTCCTCACCGTCCTCCTTGATAATCAGGCTCACGTTCACCGCGCCCGCGCTCTTCTGCACCGCCTGCGCGTCAATGATCTCGCTGCTCACCGCCCTTGCGCCCGCCTCGTACTGCCGCTTCGGGCCCGTCGTTACGCTGGAAAGCCCGTAGATTCGGATGCGCTCGCGGTAAACATCATCCTCCTCCGCGTCCTGCCCGCCGCTTGCCGCCGTCACGCAGTACACGCTCTTGACCTCCGTCCGCGGCACCATGAACTGCATCTGCTGTCCGGCCGTCAGTGCGTTTCCGATGCTCCCCTTTTCGGTGCAGGTGATCTTTGCCCGCACCGTCTGCTGCTTGCCGGTCAACGCAATATCGCTGTCCAGCACATACATGCGCACGCCGTCCGCCGTCACCGCAGTTCCCGCCGCCACCGTCTTTTGCTGTCCCGTGGCCTTAAAGATGATCTCCGCCGCAGCCGTTGCCGCCGTGGCCGCAATGCGCTCGCACCCGCGCCCTTCCCCGTATATATCCAGGTATTCGCCCGCCGCGTATCGCAGCGTTGCCATGCGCAGCGCGTTGTCAATGCCCGCAAAGCACTGCACCACAATGCTCTGCACCCCGCGCAGCAGCATCTCCTTTTCATCTCCGGGGTACAGGATATCCCCGCCCGCGTCGGCATACGCCCTTTGCATCTCGTCCCAGATTGCTTCCGGGTCGTAGCTCACATAATGAATCTCGCTTGCCATCCCCGTTCCTCCTTATCCGGCCGTTATCTCTATGACTGCATACAGCAGCACTTCGCCGTTTTCCAGCCGCTGAGCATCCGCGCTGATCACCTTCGCATCGGGCTCCCACAGCATCACCCGATCAAGCTCGGGCAGCAGCTCCTCCCGCATTTTCGGCAGCGGCAAATCGTATATCTTCGGGTCCACCCCCCGCAGCCGGTCATAGGGGATTTCGCCCATCCTCGTCATCAGCAGGTTCTTGGCATTGCGCAGCGTGCGGCTCACAAAATCGCCGCTTCCCTCAAACGCCACCGGCGCGCGCCGGTTGTCTATTACATACCGCATCCCCGCGCCTCCTTATATCTCAATCTTCGCTTCCGTAATCTCATTGTCCGGGCTGATGGCGCCCGTCTTTTCACGGTTTCCCGCATCAACGATATCCACCTTGCTCTGGCTTCTCGCCTGCGCCTTGGATACCACCTCGTTCTTTTTCTCAATCGCGCGGTCCAGCGCATCCTCTTCCTCCGTGCTCTCCGCCGCGACTTCCGCATCATTCGTATCCGCCGTGCCGAATTTCCGCCTGTACTTGGCCAGCACGCCCTTTTCAATGCCGCCGATCCCGGTGGATTTTCGCGCGTCCTCCGCGCTTTTGTAATCGTCTATCGTCTTTTTGCCCTCCGCCGTGTCTGTGTCGCTCGTCTGTTTGAAGGCCAGCTTCACTTCGCACTTCACCCATTCCCCGGCGGGGGATATCTCAATCTCCTGCGCGCTCGCGCTGGTCAGCATCATCAGGCAATCCAGCAGCTTTTGACCCTTGATATACAGATACCCGCTCGCGCCCTCCTGCGCTTCCTGCACAAAGCGGATGGCCTCCCCCCGCACATCGCACCCCAGGTAGGCATTTAACTGCACCGTCATCGTAACGCCCGCCGCCGTGCCGTTCTTGTACGCGCTGTAGCCCGTGCGCCCGTTCGTCTTTTCCTCCGTGCTGCTCGTGCCCGATACCACAAGGTCGGTAAAGCTGCGCACCAGGCTTCCGCTCACCTCAAACGTATGTTCGCGCCACCGTCCGATCTCCATGTTTTCTCACCTCCACGGCGCCGTCGTCTGCGCGCTCTCCTTTTCGTCCGTGCTCTCCGTTACCTGCATCGCGGGCACTTTTATTCTCTCCCCGCCCGTAAACACCATCCTTCCGCAAAGTGACGGATTCGCCTGCAGCAGCGCGTAGGCGTACCTCTCATTTCCGTATACCCGCAGGCTGATGCTGTCGTATGTCTCGCCCGCGCTGCACTTGTACATAAAGTTTCCGCGTATGATCATTGGTACACCTCCACGCGTTCCCGCAGTGCCCGCTCACGCCACCATTTTTCCAGCCGTTCCTTGTCCTCCCGCAGCCGCTCGGCAACGCCGCTCGCATCCTGCGCGTATATCGTCGGGCTGTATACCAGCGTGCCGCCCGCCGCCGCGCCGCCCGCGTTCAGCCCGCCGCGCGCCTGCAATATCTCGCCCCACGTAAAACCGCTCGCGCGCCGCGCCGCATCCAAAAGCGCCGCCGTGCGCAGGCTGTGTTCTTCGGGGATTGCCCACTCCGCACCCGCTTCGCCGAATATGCTCGCCGTTGTCGCGCGCCCGCCGTTGGCAAAGGTGCCCATGCGCTCGGGCGACCAGCCCGTATTGTCCGCTCCGCCCGGCACATACCCCAGCCCATAATCCGTCTCCACATGCACCGTGTATGTCGCGCCTGCCTCCAGCTTGCTGTCCAGCTCCTCCAGCTCCTCATCCTCCACCGCGATTTCCAGGGGGACAGCCGCCTCGCCGTTTCCCTTCGCGGCATCCACGCCCACGGTATTGATGTACGTATTCAGCAGGTTTCTGAACAGATTGGCTTCGCCGCCGATATTCCCGTATTCCTCGCTTCCGTATGGCGCCATCATCTCCTGCAGCTGATACATGACCCCGATAAAGCCGCCCATTTTCTTGCTCAGCGCCCATACGTCACCCTCGGTCAGGGAACTGAAATCCAGCGCCCGCCCGCCGCTTCCGGTATCCAGCCATGACAGGTTATCCGTCCCCTGATAGGCTTTGAACAGCGCCCACGCATCCGCGTATTCGCTGTCCGTCATCAGCGCGTCAATCGCGCTTTCCATAAACCCGCTGTAGGTTTCCTGCCGGGATGTTACAAGCGCCCGGTACTGCTCCCTGTACGCCTTGTCCCTGGCGTCCCAGTCGGCCTGCGTGTAGGGCGTGCCGTCCTCCTTGAGCAGTCCGTTCTCAATGGCCAGGGCATAGTTGTATTTCTGCTGCCCGTAATTGCGCCAGAACTCCTCCTCGTCCTGCGCTGCCACCGTGTCATACGCGCTTTGCACATACGCCGCGTAATCGCTGAAACTGTCCCAGCTCACGCTCTGCGCCTTGTGCAGCATCAGGGCATCCTCGCCCGCCTGCTCCGCGTTCTTCGCGTAGCTCATGGCCTCATTGAGCGCGTCCATCTTTTTCTTGATGATCGCGTACTCGTCACCCGTTACAATGCTGTCCTCCAGCGCGGCATTGAGCGTTTCGCTGAAATCCTTGCCCAGATTCTCCGCCTCGGTGAGCATCAGGTTCCGCACCTGCTCCATCAGCGTAATGTCCTGCAAATACCCCGCGTCCGCTTCCATGCTCTCCACGCCGCCGTATAGCATCTCAAGGTAGGCGGCAGTCTGGCTGAAGCTCGCCGATATCCCCGCCTTCAGTTCATCGCCCATCTGCGTGCCCAGGCTCTGCAGGCTCGCAATCTGCGATTCACTCAGCGTCGCGCCGGTCAAAAAGCTGTTTAGCAGATCGGTGGTCATCGTCTGGCTCGCCGCCGTATAGCTCGCCACTGCCGTGTCCAGGGCTTCGGCGTACTTGTTTACCTCGGTATAGGCCGCCGTAAAGCTCTCCGTAATGCTGTCAATGTTCTCATTCAGCGTCGTGCTGTCCAGGTTCAGGTCTCCGAAGTTTGATAGAAAATTCTGGTTCGCGCTTTCATTCAGCGCCACAACCGCCCCCGCAATCGCCGCAATGCCGGCCGCCGCCAGCGCAATCTTCCATCCGCCGGCAGTCAGGTAGCCCACAAACTCCACCATTTTGCCAACGACCAGCATCGTTGTGCCCGAGAACGCCAGCCCGCCCAGGCCCATAACAAAGGCGTCAAAGGCCGTCTGGTCCATGCCGGCAATGCCGTTTAGCAGATCGGTCACGCTCGTCGCAATCGTGCGGATGGTGGGGGCCAGCGTCTCGCCGATTTTCAATTTCAGGTTTTCAAACGCGCTTGCCAGGATTTCAATATCCCCGTACAGCGTATCCATCATCGTTTCGGCCTTCTGCGTGCCGTACCCTTCACTGTCCCCGATGGAATTGTATATCGTGTCAATCGTCCCGTTGCGCACGGCGGCCAGCATGGCCTGCGCGTAGGCAATCGTGCGGGTGGGGAAGATGGCGGCCAGCGCGGCATTCTGTTCCTCCTCCGTGCCCATCGTCTGCAGCGCCGCGTCCAGTTCCTTGAACATCTGGATAAAGCCCTTCAGGTTCCCCTGCTCGTCATAGGGGCTGAATCCCGCCGCCTGCAGGCTTTCATACGCCGCCTCGCTCGCCGCGTCCACGCCCTCCATCGCTTCTTCCAGTTCCTCGGTGGATGCGCCCATGGCGTCCATCACGTCCGTCGCCTTCGCGGTCGGGGCAATCAGGCGCAGCATCATGGCGCGTATGCCCGTGCCGGCCGCCTCACCCACGGTACCCACATTGGCCAGCACCGCCAGCATGGTAAACAGCTCTTCGTTGCTGTCGGCAAACTGCGCCGCCGCGCCCAGGCGGATAAAGGCATCGCCCAGCTCGGGGATATCCGTTGCCACCAGGTCGGCCGCCCGCGCCCACATGTCAATAAATTCCGTCGCGTCGTCAAACTCGGTATTGGTGGACGCCAGCATCTTGGCCAGCATATCGACGGTCTCGGACAAATCCATGCTGCCCGCCTGCGCCGCCAGCATGGCAGCGGGCAAGCCTTCCACAATCTTTTCGTAATCCCAGCCCGCGTGCGCCGCCGACGCAATGGCATTGGCCACATCGTCCGTATGGAAGATGGTCGTTGCCGCCCAGTTCTTGGCGTGCGTTTCCAGGTTCTTCATCACGGTGTTCAGCTCGCCGGCATTCGTGTACGTGCTTGCCAGCGTACTCTCCGCTTCCGTCATGGCGTATTCGTAATCCTTGTATACGTCCACGCTGTCCTTGTACAGGCTCGTAATCTTATCGCCCACCTGATTGACCAGCGTGCCCAGGGCCTGTATCTTGTTGCCCAGCTTCGTAAACGTATTATCTACCCGGCCGCCCAGGACAATTTTCGCGCTCAGTTCCGTCTGTGCCATGTCTGTCCCTCCCTTCCCTTTTTATTCCGCGCGCCCGATAATCATCCCGCGCCCGTCACTGAACATAAAGTAATACACAATCTCTCCCGCCGCGTAGGCCGTGCCGTCCAATCCCTTCAGCGCCGGTGTCATTACGCCGTAGCGCGTATCGCTCTGTATCCTGTACCCGTCCTCCGTCACCTCGGCCACATACCCGCGCTCAATCATCGCGCCCGCCTTTTCCATCTTTCTCACCCCGCGTCAGCTCAATGTATCTCTGCCCGTATCTGCACCTGTCAAGGCATGGGCACGCCCGCATCCGTGCGCACAGGCTCTTTGCCTTCATGCACAGGTAATCACGCTTCAGTTTCTTCAGCGGTATTTTCTCCACGTTCACCGCGTCCGCGTCTTTCTGTATCGGCACCGGCGCGCGTCCGGGCATGATTCCGTGGTAATAAACCGTCTCCCCGTTCTTTTTCATCGCCGTGCCTCCATCATTCGGCGTCGGTCAGGCTGCCGCCCACCGATAAAAGTTTTCAACTTTTATCGGATGCCATACCTGCACCGTCTCAACGCCGCCGTTGTCCGCCTGTTATAAAAATCGTGCTCCACGTCGGCCGCCAGCCATTCGCCGTCCGCGTCCGTGCCGCCCGTTATATTCACTCTCCCCATCGCGGTCAGCGCCGTATCCAGCTCGCACCGGATGCGCACTTCCTCGCTCTGCCGGTTGTTCTGCAGCAGCAGTCCCCGCGCCCAGCGTCCGGCCTGTCCCGCGTTCACCGCCGGCAGATCGCCGTAGTATCCGGTGTTCTCGCTTTCCGCGTCCGTGTCCCGTGCTTCCGCCGCGTAATAGGGCGTATGCACAATCACGCCGCTGTATTCCTCCGTCTCGGTTCTCTGATAGCTCACGCTCTCCTGCGTGCCGCTGATGTTCAGCGTCACCGCCGGGGACAAATTCTGCGCGTATTCAATCCCGATGCCCGCAAACTTCCCGTCAAATACTTTCAGCACGCCGCCTTCCATGCGCAGGATGCGGGCAAGAAAGGCCGCGCACCCCTCGTTTTCCCGCAGGATGATCGGGTAATCCAGCCCCCCGTCCAGCCCGAAGAGCGCGCTCCCCATGCCGCACTCCGCGGCGCACGCGCCCAGTATCCCGCCCAGCGTCGTATCCCTGTACAGCCGGCTCAGTCTCTGTCTGGCCGTACTTTTCAGCCCCGCCGCAAGGATTCTGTATTTCCCGTTCTCCGGCACAATCCCGCTCAGGTATAATATCCCCGTGTCGTATTTCCCTTCGGTAATCCGTATCTCATCGTCTTTTTCGGGCTGCCATGCATACCACCTGTCCGCCTGTTCCAGCACAAGTTCCAGGCTGTCGCACCGTCCGTCTGCCGTGTCGCGGTGCACTGCGCCCGCAATCTGCACGGCGCTTGTGATGTTCTTGCCGTTATAGTACAGTTCCACCGCGTTTCCTCCCCAAAAACGGAAAAAGCGCAAACGTTCGCGCTTTTCCGCCGATTATTTTCCTTTGTTTCGTTTGTTCACCGTGTCGCAGATAATTCCCCACATATCCCGAAACCGTATCACTGTCATCCCCATAAAGTCGGTGATGGGTGTGTGCGTCTCCATGGCCGCCTGTATCACTCGTTCGAGATACGATTGTTTCCCGCCCGGTTCGATGCTGCGAAAAAAACCGTCGCAAGCTGCACGGCCTTCATC
>CAVFPH010000073.1:0-9778 GCA_963624325.1 bacterium | reverse complement strand
CCACTACAACCGCGTATCTTTGATAGGGCTGCTGATTAACCCGCTGCTGAGCCCCTTGATTTCCCTGCTCCTGCCTTCCTACATTCTGCTGCTGGCGGTCAGCGTGATTTGTCCGCCGCTGGGGCCGATTTTCGGCCAGGCGCTGGCATGGATATCCGCACGGTTTGCCGACTGCATTCATTTTGCCGCTTCGGTTTCGTGGGCAAGCATCCGTATCCCCAGCCCGCCGTGGTATCTGGCGCTTGCGATTGTGCTGGCTTTGATCATGCTGACGCGATTTGTCCTGTTGCGCCCGCGGGTACGATTTGCCGTGATTTCCCTATCGCTTGGTGCGGCTGCCGCTGTGACGGCGCTTACGCAGAATACCCTGCCAAGGTATATTCAGCTGTCTGCCGGGGATGCCGATGCGGCGGTCATCGAGGACGGAAAATACACCATCGTGATCGACACGGGCGAAAACGGCAGCGATCTGGCATCCTATTTGCTGGCAGAGGGACGGGAAGCCGATACCTTGATCCTGACGCATCTGCACACTGACCATGCACAGGGATTGCAGGAACTGCTGGACGAAAATGTACCGATTGGGGAAATATGCATATCCACCGAGGCGATGATGAACGATATTTCGGATACATGCCTGGCTTTGCTGGAGGAGGCGGCGAAAAGGAAAATCCCCGTGAGAAGGCTTTGCGCAGGGGATGTACTTGAAACACCGCGCGTAACGGTTACCGTTCTATGGCCTGAAAAGGACAGCGCAAATCCCATGGGCGATGCCAATGATTACGCATTGGCAATGCTGATTGATCTGGACGGTGCCCACATCCTGCATATGAGCGACGTCAGCGGATCATACGAACTTTATTCTGCTCAGGAAGCGGATGTACTGAAAATCGCGCATCATGGTTCTTCTGCGAGCACGGGGGAGGCGTTCCTTGCCCGTGTCAGGCCGACAATTGCCCTGCTAAGCGCATGGCAGGGCAGCGAAAAAACGCTGGAAAGGCTTGCACAGGCCGGCGTTATCGTATATGATACGGGGGAACTCGGCGCGCTGACGCTTTCCGTGCAAAACGGTGAAATACGCGTGCAGAGCTATCTGCAATGAGGAAAAAGACATGGATTATCGCGCATTTTATGAAGATCTGACCCAAAAGAAAATAGCATCATGCTATCTTTTTGAAGGTACGGAGGAGTATATTAAGCGTTCGGCGTTGGCAGCTTTGCGAAAGAAGATTCTGCCTGCGGGGCTGGAGGACATGAATGAGGCCAGGCTGAATGACCCGGATGCGGATGAACTGATTGCGGCTGCCGAAACATTGCCGCTGATGTCCGAGTGGCGTCTGGTGGTGGTGCAGGACAGCGGCATGATTTCCGGCCGTGCAAAGGATTATGACGAAGGAAAAAACGCCGCCATGCTGTGTGAGTACCTAAAGCATCCGCCTGAGAGCACCTGCATTGTTTTCTACACGCGGGATAAGGCAGACGGGCGAAAAAAGCTGGTTGCACAGCTGAAAAAGACTGCACAGATTGTGCAGTTCAATCCTTTGGATGAGCGCGAAATGATACGCTGGATTGCAAAACAGCTGAAAGGCATGGAAAAGAAAATCGCCCCGGCTACTTGTCAGAAGCTGATTTTTACGGCGGGGAGCGATTTGTATACCCTAAGCGGCGAGCTGGAAAAGCTGTCTGCCTGCGTGGGGGAAAGAGAAGAAATCCTGCCTGAGGACATTGATGCCATCTGCACAAAAACAACAGCTTACCGTGTGTATGACCTGTCAAATACCCTTTTGCGCGGGGATGCGGGGAAAGCATTTGCCCTGCTTCGAGAGATGATCCGCGACGGTGAGGAACCCCTGGCGCTGCTGGCACTGCTGCAGGGTGAATGCCGGCGCATGCTGGCGGTAAAGATCCTGCGCGGAGACGGCATGCAGCCGGATGCAATCGCCGCAAAAATCGGTATGCAGTCCTTTGCCGTGCGTCAAATCTATCAGCAGGTAGCGAGATACACGGAAAGACAGCTGCGTGATATGGCGCAGTGCTGCATGGACACGGAATACCAGGTAAAAAGCGGACAGATGGTTACAGAGGGTGCGCTGGAAAAGACCATGCTGCAGCTGCTGCGCATCCGCATGGAGGGAAGAGCATGATAGAAGATTTGCGCGTTTTGCTGATGCGCGGCGAAATTACCCTGTCTGCGCAGGCGGAGGAGGAGCTTGAGGCTTATCACCGCCTGCTGCTGGAATGGAATGAACGCATGGATTTAACCAACGTGCCCGAGGAGGAAATGGCACTTCGCCACTATGCGGACTCTCTGCTGCCGCTTTCAAGAACGGAATGGTTTCCGCAAAATGCTTCATTGATTGATGTAGGCACGGGAGCGGGATTCCCGGGTATGCCGCTTGCGATTGTCCGCCCCGATTTGCGGGTAACACTGCTGGATGCACAGCGGAAACGCTGTGATTTTCTGTCTGCCGTGCGGGATGCGCTGAATTTATCCAATGTAGAGATCCTGCATGCACGGGCGGAAGACGGTGCACGCGGACTCATGCGGGAACAGATGGATATTGCCGTGGCCAGGGCGGTTGCTCCGCTGAATGTGCTTTCCGAATATCTGCTGCCGTACGTGCGTGTCGGCGGACGCATGCTGTGCTGGAAAGGGCCTGCCGTGCGGGAGGAAACGGCGGCGGGAGAGCGTGCCATCGGAATACTGGGCGGAAAGGCGGAAGGACTGTATCGTCTGCCGATTGAGGGGCGCGAACACTATGTGCATAGTACCCTCAAAATCCAGCCGACGGCCAAGCGTTACCCGAGAAAATCCGGAACGCCGTCCAAAGATCCGCTGGGCAATGGAACGAAAAACTCCCGATAATTGCCAGAATCTGTTATTTCTCTGCCGGAAGGAAATGAAAAACCGGCAAACAAGGGAATCTGTTTATGGTTTGTTCAAGTTTTCGCCATATTTACGCGTTATACTGGCATCGTTAAGAGAAAGAAGCCAGCTTTCTCTTGCCGCCCGGATGGGTGAACCCTCCCTTTCCTTCCATACAGGCAATGCCCGCAGATTTGCTCTCTGCGGGCATTTGTCTTATTGAAATGTGTACCGATCAATCAAACCAGCCGAAGCGCGGGCTTGGCGTTCAGAGAAAGATCGGCAATTTCGCCGCGCATCATGCGGTAATAGGCGGCAGAGCCGATCATGGCGGCGTTGTCACCGCAAAGCTTCAGCTGCGGCAGGTAAAGAGCAATACCGGCTTTTTGACAAGTCTGCTCAAAGGCGGCACGCAGGCCGCTGTTGGCCGATACGCCGCCGGCAAGCGCCAGCTTGGTCACATGGTGATCCAGCGCTGCCAGCATGGTCTTGTCCAGCAGGGCGGAAACAACGGCATGCTGGAAGGAGGCAGCCAAATCTTCCGGCCGTGCGGTTTCCCCGCGCTGCTCCATGGTATGGACAGCATTGATAAAGGCCGTCTTCAGCCCCGAAAAGCTGAAATCATATGCGCCCGGCGTATGCGCGGTAGGCAGCTTGACGGCATTGGGATCGCCGTTTTGCGCCAGCTTGTCCAGCAGCGGACCGCCGGGATAGGGCAAATCCAGCACCCGCGCAGCCTTGTCAAAGGCTTCCCCTGCGGCATCGTCCTGCGTGCAGCCAAGCAGCTTATAAACGCCGTAATCCTCCACCATCAGGATATGACTGTGCCCGCCGCTGGCCACAAGGCAGATAAAGGGCGGGGTCAAATCCGCATGCGTAAGGTAGTTGGCGCAGATGTGTCCCTCGATATGGTTGACCGGAATCAGCGGCTTATCCAGGGCATAGGCTAAAGCCTTGGCACAGCTGACACCCGTCAAAAGGGCGCCCACCAGTCCGGGACCGTAGGTGACGCCGATAGCATCTACGTCCCGAAGCTTCATCCCGGCTTCATTCAGGGCATAATCCACCATGCGGTCCACAGCATCCACATGAGCACGGCTGGCAATTTCGGGCACAACGCCGCCGTACACCGCATGAAGCGGAATTTGCGTGAAGACGGCGTTTGAAAGGATCCTGCGGCCGTTTTGCACCACTGCCGCGGCAGTCTCATCGCAGGAGGACTCGATGGCAAGAATGTTGACTTCCTTTTTGGATTGCAGTTTGGAAAGCTTTGAGCGGCAAGCGGCAAAGTAACTCATTTCGATTCGCCTGATTTCATCGGTTTAAAGGAAAGAAAGAGAAGCACGACAAACAAAATGCCCAGCGGCCACAGCAGCGTTAACAGCTTCCGCAGCAGATGCGCGGAAAGCAGAACGAAGAAAGATTCGGGCATCAGCAGGATGATCAGATCGGTCTGCGGATCCATCAGCCACAGATTGTTGCTGAAAACAAGCCGGTGCAGCAGCACAAACAGGCTGTTGAAATCCGCCGCCGCCCAAATGGCAACGGCAGTGAGAAGCACCGCAGATGCGGCCCAGCCGAGCAGCATATACCGCGCAAGCGCGCGCGTAGACAGGCTGCTTCGAAACCATGGCAGAAAGAGCAGGCAAAACAGCACGGCTGAGGCAGGCAGAAGAAAAGCAGCAACGCTGCTTAGTGCCTGCAGAAGGGCACGCACATCGGACAGATGCTGCAATTCCTTTTCGTTAAAGGCATCGGCAGTCACCGCGTTCTTTAGAATCTGCACCTGCGGGGTGTCGGATTCTCCCGAAAAATAGCTGCTCAGCGCCTGCGCAATGGCATCATACTGGGAGGCAGGCACGCCCATCGACTGCGTATCGGCACAGGCGGCAAAGCCCACGCGGTACAGCTGCCCGTCTGCTGCCGTGGACATAATGGAGCGGCAAAGCGCAGCGGTTACTGCGCAAAGCAGCGCCAGACAGGAAAACAGTGCGGCGGCAAATCTACGCATTTTACTGCATCTTCAAATAGGCCACGGTGAAGCCGTACAGATTGCCGTTCATGACATCGTCGATGGCGCCGGTCTCGTAGCCCGTACGATGATCTTTCACCATGGTGTAGGGCTGGAAGACGTAGGAGCGGATTTGGCTGCCCCATTCGATTTTCTTCATTTCGCCCTTGATATCCGCCATCTGCTGCTCACGCTCACGCTCACGGATTTCCAGCAGCTTGGCTTTCAGCATCTTCAAACACGTGGCGCGGTTCTGCACCTGGTCGCGCTCGGTCTGGCAGGCAACCACGATGCCGCTGGGAAAGTGCGTCATGCGCACGGCGGAGGACGTCTTGTTTACGTTCTGTCCGCCGGCACCGCTGGAATGGTAGGTATCCACGCGCACATCCTTCATGTCGATCTCGATATCATCATCCAGATCTTCCAGCATGGGGGCAACATCCAGAGAGGCAAAGCTGGTATGGCGGCGAGCATTGGCGTCAAAGGGACTGATGCGTACCAGGCGGTGTACGCCCTTTTCTCCGCGCAGATAGCCGTAGGCATGGTCGCCGCTTACCTCAAAGGTGACGGACTTGAGACCTGCCTCATCGCCCTCCAGGATATCCAGCAGTTTTACCGTAAAGCCCATGCGCTCACAGTAGCGGGTATACATGCGGTAGAGCATGCTGGTCCAGTCCTGCGCCTCCGTTCCGCCTGCGCCGGCATGCAGGGAAAGCACTGCGTCATGGTCATCATACTGCCCGCGCATCAGCGTTTCCAGCTCCAGCGCATCGGTTTCGCTGCGCAGTTTTTCCAGCATCTCGCTGACCTCGGGCACGACGGATGTATCGTCTTCCTCCTCGGCCAGCTCCATCATGACTTCGATATCGTCACACTGGGATACCAGGCCGTTGTAGTGCTTGATCTTGGTTTCCAGCTGAGCGATTTTGCGGGTTACATGGGTGCTGCGCTCCAGGTTATCCCAAAAACCGGGCTCGCCCTGCTCCTCGTGCAGCTCGGTCAGTTCCTGCTGCATGTGGTCAATGTGCAGGCCTTCGCCTACGTCATGCAGTTTGGCACGCAGCCCGTCCAGGTCGGTACGATATTTTTCAAATTCCAGAATCATGCGACATCCTCCATTTTGATTGACGACAGCGTGCGAAAATCAGACATTCCGTCCGCAGCAGTTTTTGTATTTTTTGCCGCTGCCGCAGGGGCAGGGGTCGTTGCGGCCGGGCTTCTTATCGGCCTTGACGGGGCGTGCGCCCTCCTGACGGGAGGACTTGGCGGCCTTTTCCATCGCGGAACTGTTTTTTACGTCATTGGTGCCGGTGATGGCGGCAACGGCGCGGCGGCGCTGCGCATTGCGATCCTCGATATGCGCCAGGAACAGCAGCCGCACCGTATCTTCGCGGATCAGCCGCACCATTTCCTCAAACATATCGTAGGATTCCATCTTGTATTCGTTGATGGGGTCACGCTGGGCAAAGGCACGCAGGCCGATGCCGTCACGCAGCTGATCCATCGCATCGATGTGATCCATCCAGCGGCGATCCACACTGTGCAGCAGGAAGGCACGCTCCAATTCGCGCATATCATGACCGTAGGCAGTCAGCTGCTCCTCACGCTTGCCGTAGATGGCAAGGGAGATGCTTACCAGCTGCTCCTTGATCTGATCTTTGTTCAGCTTGCGCAGCTCGTCCTCGTGCTCCGTGATTTCCTTGGGCGGCACGCACAGCCGTCCCAGGTAGTCGGCCAGGCTGTCCAGCTGCCAGTTTGCGGGGTCGGAATCGGCGCAGTCGTGGGCAATCGCATCCTCAATCAGCTGGTTGATCATGCCGACGATGTTATCGTGTACGTTTTCGCCCTCCAGCACCTGACGGCGCTGCTTGTAAATCAGCTCGCGCTGCTGGTTCATTACATCGTCGTATTGCAGCACGTGCTTGCGGATTTCGTAGTTGCGGCTTTCCATGCGCTTTTGGGCGCTTTCAATCTGGCTGGTCAGCAGCTTTGCATCCAGCGGGGTGTCTTCATCCACGCCCAGACGGGCGGAGAGCACCTTCATCCTTTCGCCGCCGAAAATGCGCAGCAGGTCATCCTCCATTGAGATAAAGAACTGGCTGCTGCCCGGGTCGCCCTGACGGCCGGCACGGCCGCGCAGCTGGTTGTCGATGCGGCGGCTTTCGTGACGCTCGGTGCCCAAGATATGCAGACCGCCCAGCGCCACCACGCGATCGTGCTCCACATCGGTTTCCTTTTTATATCCGGCGCGCAGCTGCGTATAGTGCTCACGGGCTGCCAGCACATCCTCGGCCACATCTTCGTTGTGGCCGGTGGCCAGCTCGATGATCTCTTCCTCGTAGCCTTCCTGACGCATGGTGCGGCGCGCCATGTAATCCGGATTGCCGCCCAGCAGGATATCCGTGCCGCGGCCTGCCATGTTGGTGGCAATGGTCACGGCGCCGTAGTGGCCGGCCTGCGCCACGATGGCCGCCTCACGGGCATGATGCTTGGCGTTGAGCACCTCATGGGGCACGCCGCGCATTTCCAGCATGCGGGAAAGCAGCTCGCTGACCTCCACCGAGATGGTGCCCACCAGTACGGGCTGGCCGGTGGCATGGCGGCGGATAATCTCCTCCACCACGGCCTTGTACTTGCCCTTCTTGGTGGTATAGACCATATCGTTCAGGTCCTTGCGGATCATGGGCTTGTTGGTGGGAATCTGCACCACGTCCAGGGCGTAGATGCCCTGGAACTCGGCTTCTTCCGTCTTGGCCGTGCCCGTCATGCCCGATAGTTTGCGGTACATGCGGAAGAAATTCTGATAGGTAATGGTGGCAAGAGTGCGGCTTTCGCGCTCCACCTTCACGTGTTCCTTGGCTTCCAGCGCCTGATGCAGACCGTCGGAGAAGCGGCGGCCCACCATGATGCGGCCGGTAAACTCATCCACGATCATCACCTGGTTATCCTGCACCACATAGTCCACATCGCGCTTCATGATGGCGTTGGCCTTCAGTGCCTGGATGATATAGTGATACAGCTCGTTGTTTTCGGGGTCGGAAAGGTTTTCCACGTCAAAGAATTTTTCGGCCTTTTCAACGCCCGCCTCAGTCAGGGTGGCGCTCTTTTCCTTTTCGTCAATCCAGTAATCGCCGTCGATTTCCACCTGCTCGCCCATCAGGCGGCGCACGGTGCTGCTTTGGCCGGCCAGCTCGGGGTCTTCCTTCTTTTCACCTTTGACCAGGCGGCATACAAAGCGATCGGCCCGCTCGTACATATCGGTAGGCTTTTCACCCTGACCCGAAATGATCAGCGGCGTGCGGGCCTCATCAATCAGGATGGAGTCCACCTCGTCCACAATGGCAAAGTTGTGGCCGCGCTGCACCATGTTTTCCTTGTAGACCACCATGTTGTCGCGCAGGTAGTCAAAGCCCAGCTCATTGTTGGTGCCGTAGGTAATATCGCAGTTATAGGCGGCCTTGCGCTGCTCGGGGGTCATGCCGTTTAGGATGATGCCCACGCTCATGCCCAGGAAGCGGTAAAGCTTGCCCATTTCCTCGCCCTGAAACTTGGCCAGGTAGTCATTGACCGTTACAATGTGCACGCCCTTGCCGGACAGGGCGTTCAGATAGGCCGGCATGGCGGCAGTCAGCGTTTTGCCCTCGCCCGTTTTCATTTCGGCAATGCGCCCCTGATGCAGCACAATGCCGCCGATCATTTGCACCCTAAAGGGGCGCATGCCCAGCACGCGCTTGCTGCCCTCGCGCACCACGGCAAAGGCCTCGGGCAGCAGCTTGTCCAGCTCCTCGCCGCCCTGCGCGCGGGTGCGCAGCTCATTTGTCTTTTCACGCAGCTGATCATCCGTCAGCTTTTCATATTCAGATTCCAGCGCGTCAATGGCATCCGCCTGCTTTTTCAGGGGCTTCAGCAGCTTTTCGGGGCTGGGAGTAAGCAATTTCTTAATCCATTCCATAGGAAGGTGCTCCTTTAGAAAATTTACCATCCTGCATTATATCATATCCGCCGTAGGCTGGCAAGCTCGGCTTTGCGGCATTTTCCCGATGCGATTGCCCGAAATGCGCAATCTGCAATTGACATTTTGATGCGTTTATGCTATGAATAAACCATCCGCGGTTTGCCGCACAACATTGAACCTTTACAACCGGATGACTGCATTGGGAGGGGCTGCTTATGAAAAAACTGACCGCTTTGTTTTTGACTTTGATGCTGCTGCTGACCGTCTGCGGGCAGGGCATGACGGCCTATGCCGAGGATTACGAATACGAAGAAGAATACGGCGATGGCTATGACGAATGGACGGAAGACGATGAATGGTATGACGGCGAATATGACGAGGCCTATATGTCCGCGCAGGGCTGCTCGGATGAGGAAACCGGAGATGGCGAATACGATGAAGATGAAGAATATTGGGATCTTGACGAGATGGGTGTTGAGCCGCAAATTTGGTTAACGGAGGATGAGTACGACGAGGAGCTCTACGAAGAATATTACGGCAAGAAGAATCAAGTTGACAATAGCACGCTTCCGTCGAAGGTCGAAAAGAACGCTACTCTAATAAAGCGAGCACCTAAGGGTACAATCGTGGTCGGCGAAGATCAGTTTGGCTGGATTAACCTCTATATCGACGGAAAGTTTGAGGATAAAAAGGACCTCGAAGTGAGCTATGATCCTTATATTTCCGATGACCTTGAGTCTTATCCGGACTCAAATTATTGGGCGTATGGATTCGTTGGGGACTATTTTATCGGGATTGAAGGTGACGTTATACAAATCATCGAAAAATACTGCAGAGAAATGATTAATACTGATGGAAATGTTTATTGTTACGCAATAAATGGCACCACCATGTTTTTGAGTACGCTAATGTATAGGAGGTATGAAGTTGGTAGTCACATATTAGC
>CAVFPH010000072.1:0-9823 GCA_963624325.1 bacterium | reverse complement strand
CTCCAGCAGCTGAGGATCATTAAAATCCACACAGGCTACCACAACTCCGTCCACCCCGCGATAGCGGCAATGCTGCAGATACGTTGCGGCGCGCTTGCCCACATTGCGGTTGATAAAGGTGATATCGTAGCCGTTGGCTTCGGCCTCGACCTTCAGGCTTTCCAGCACGGGAGAAAAATACTCATGCGCCAAGCCGCTGCGGCGCTCATCCACAAACAGGACGCCGATGTTATAGCTGCGGTTGGTTTTGAGCGTCCGCGCGGCGGAATTGGCCATGTAGCCCAAATCCTCGGCAGTCTTGCGGACCAGCTCGCGTGTCTGTTCGCCGATATCCGGCTGACCGGAGAGCACCTTGCTGACCGTTGCGACGGAGACGCCGCAAACCTTTGCAATGTCCTTCATTGATACCATGCAGTGCCCTCCTTTCCAACGTTCCGGCTCGAAATTACTTAATCGTTTTCGTGCCTATAGAATAACGCATAATCCAGGAAAAAGCAAGCACGTTTTTTGCCAAATCAGACATATTTTTTGACATTCGTCGAAAATCATAAAATTTACAACTTTGATTTATGAAATATTACCATAAATATATGGTTTTTAATCTTCCGAATGCCACATTTACGGCAAAAAAAGACAGCTTGATAAAATAAATTCAAAAACAACAAAAAGTTTATCTTGATTTTCTTGCAAAAATACACTAAACTATCGCTGATATCCGATAAAATGCGCAGCTTAAACGTTTTCTATCGTTGCAATCACGCCCGCAAAGCCGGGCAAACGGAGGAGGCTCTTCATATGCAGTTCGGCTACTTTGACGATGCCAAGCGAGAGTACGTTATTACAACCCCGCGCACGCCCCTGCCTTGGATCAACTACCTCGGAAACGAGGATTTCTTTGCACTTCTGTCCAACACGGCAGGTGGCTACTGCTTTTACCGCGATGCACGCCTCCGCCGCCTGACCCGCTACCGCTACAACAATTGCCCAACCGATCAGGAAGGCTTTCACATCTACATAAAGGATGGGGACACGGTGTGGAATCCCGGCTGGCAGCCGACCAAGACGGAGACAGAGGCCTATTCCTGCCGTCACGGATTGGGCTACAGCGTGATTGAAAACAGCAAAAACGGAATCCATGCCGCGCAGTCTTTTCTGGTGCCGCAGGGTGATCGGTGCCTGCTGATAAAGCTGACGCTGGAGAACACCGGGAATACGGAAAAAACGCTGGATGTATTCCCTTACGTGGAATTTTGCCTTTGGGATGCAATGGATGACAGCTCCAACTTCCAGCGCAATTTTTCTATCGGAGAGGTTGAGACGGAGGCGGATGCCATTTATCATAAGTCCGAATACCGTGAACGCAGAAATCACTATGCCGTTTTGTGGGCCAACCGTCCCTATGACGGCTTTGACACGTCACGGGATGCGTTTATCGGCTTTTACGGTTCTCCCGCAATGCCGGAGGCGGTAAAGAACGGCGCATGCACGCAATCCGTCTGCCATGGATGGGCACCGGTCGGTGCCATGCAATTCCATATGACATTGGCTGCCGGCGAGAAAAAAACGCTGCTGCTGGGGCTTGGATATATTGAAAACCAGGAAGACGAAAAATTTGCCGCGCCGGACGTGATCAACAAAATCCGTGCACGCGAGATGATTGCACGTTATCAGACAGAGGCACAATTTGAGGCGGCCAAAGCGGCACTTGCGTCCTATTGGGAAAACCTGCTGGGTGGGTTCCAAGCACGGACCGGCGATGAGAAGGTTGATCGAATGGTCAACATCTGGAACCAGTATCAGTGCATGGTTACCTTCAACATGAGCCGCTCGGCCAGTTATTTTGAAAGTGGCATGGGGCGCGGCATGGGGTTCCGCGATTCCTGCCAGGATCTTTTGGGCTTTGTGCACATGATTCCGCAGCGTGCGCGGGAGCGCATCCTGGACATCGCCGCAACGCAGTTTCCGGACGGCAGTGCATATCACCAATATCAGCCGCTTACGAAAAAAGGAAATCTGGCTGTGGGAAGCGGCTTTAACGATGATCCTTTGTGGCTGATTGCGGGAACGGATGCCTACCTGCGTGAGACGGGGGACTGGACAATTCTGGATGAGCAGGTTACCTTTGACTGCAATCCCGATGATACGGCAACGCTGATGGAGCACTTGCGCCGCAGCTTCCGCTATACCGTAACGCATCTGGGGCCGCATGATCTGCCGCTCATCGGCCGTGCCGACTGGAACGACTGTCTGAACCTGAACTGCTTTTCGGCGCATCCGGGCGAGAGCTTCCAGATTACAGGTCCCAGCGAAGGGCCGGTGGCGGAATCGGTGTTTATCGCCGGCATGTTTGTAAAATACGGCGCCGCCTATGCGGCAATCTGCGATCATTTGGGATATGCCCGGGAAGCGGATGAAGCATCGGAGCATGTCCGCAAGATGGAAAAGGCGGTGCTGGAGGCAGGCTGGGATGGTGAGTGGTTCCGCCGTGCCTATGATGCATTCGGCGAGCCGGTCGGAAGCAAATGCTGCGATGAAGGAAAAATCTTTATCGAGCCGCAGGGCATGTGCGTGATGGCAGGCATCGGCAAAGCGGACGGCAAGGCGGCGCAGGCACTCAAGAGCGTCGAAAAATGGCTGGACAGCCGCTTCGGCATCGTCCTGAATCAGCCTGCTTACACAAAGTACTGCCTGAATTTGGGCGAAATCAGCTCCTATCCGCCCGGATACAAGGAAAATGCGGGTATTTTCTGCCATAACAATCCGTGGATTACCTGCGCGGAAACGGTGCTGGGACACGGAGCACGCGCATTTGAAACTTATCGCAAGATTTGTCCCGCTTATCTGGAAACGGTCAGCGAAATCCATCGTACCGAGCCTTACGTCTACAGCCAGATGGTGGCGGGAAAGGATGCGCCCACGTTCGGCGAGGCGAAAAACAGCTGGCTGACGGGAACGGCGGCCTGGACATTTGTATCCGTTTCCCAAGCCATCCTCGGTATTCAGCCCGAGCTGGACGGACTGCGCATCGATCCCTGTATCCCGCCGGAATGGAGAAAAATTCAGATAAAACGGCGGTTCCGCGGCGCGGAATATCGGATTACGATTGAAAATCCGGATGGTGCGGAGCATGGTGTGAAAGCTGTCTATGTTGACGGTGAGCAGCAGAAAACCAACCTGATTCCTCCGTCTGCACCGGGCAGCGTGGCTGCCGTGCGTATTGTGATGGGGTGCTGATATGGCATTCGAAAATGATTTTGTCTGGGGCGTAGCCTCAAGCGCATACCAGATAGAAGGCTATCCGACCGCAGATGGCGGCGGAGAAAGCGTATGGGATGCCTTTTGCCGCCGCCCGGGCGCAATTGCAAACGGCGAGGACGGAAGTGTTGCCTGCGATGCGTATCACCGCTATGCGCAGGACATTGCCCGCATGGCAGAGCTTGGAATAAAGAACTACCGCTTTTCCGCCAGCTGGGCGCGCGTCGATCCGAATGGGGACGGAAAATGGAATGAAGCAGGGCTTGCCTACTATGATCATGTTGTGGACTGCTGCCTTCAAAATGGGGTTACACCCTGGCTGACCCTTTATCACTGGGAGCTGCCGGAAGCGCTGGAAAAGGCAGGCGGCTGGCTGCGGCGTGAAACGGCGGAGGCTTTTGCGCGGTATGCTGCCTGCATGGCGGAACATTTCCGCGGGCGCGTTTGCCGCTATTTTACCCTGAATGAGCCGCAGATTGTACTGCAGCTGGGATACGCGCAGGGAATTCATGCACCGGGAAAACACTATGCACTGCCGCAGCTTTTTCTGTGCTGGAAAAACCTGATGCTGGCGCACGGACTTGCCGCCCGTGCCATCCGTGCGGCTGATAGCGCAGCATTGGTGGGCATCGCGTCAACCGGACGGCTGTGCTATCCGCATACGCCCGCGGATCGGGAGGCTGCATACCGCGAAACCTTCCGAATGACGGATGACGACTGGATGTTTACGCACAGCTGTACCCTGGATGCCGTGTGCCTGGGGCGTGCGGTACCGGAAAACGGAGTGCTTGCCGAGCTGATGCATTCGGTTGCGCAGCGGGAGTGGGACTGTATGCATGCCGTCCCGGACATGATCGGCATCAATGCCTACAACGGCAGCGAAATAACAACGGGGAAAGACGGAAAAGCCGTTTACCTGCCGCGCTGCGCCGGTTTTCCGCGGACTGCCTTAAAATGGCCGATCACACCGAAAATCATGGAGGACGGAATGATCGCCCTGCATGAACGCTACGATCTGCCCATTTACATTACCGAATGCGGCCAAAGCTGCAATGACCGCGTCTTTCTGGACGGCTGCGTGCATGATGCGGATCGGATTGACTTTCTGCATCGCTATTTGCTCTGCCTTCGCAGCGCCGCGGAGCGGGCGGATGTGCGCGGTTTTTTCCACTGGTCATGGACGGACAATTTTGAGTGGCACAGCGGATACACGGAGCGCTTCGGCCTGATTTTCGTTGATTATGCAACGCAAAAACGAATTCCCAAGGACAGTGCCAAATGGTATGCGAATGTGATTGCGCAAAACGGAGAAAACTTATAGGCAGCAGAGAAATCCGAGGACGACCATTCAGCCAAATGCGCGGGAAAACAGGAAAACAGCCGCAAATCAGCCGATTTCAGCGCCCAAATGTGCAATTTTCCCCTGCATTTGTCTCAAAACAGCTTGTACAATCGATAAAGATGGTATATAATAGACAGCGTGTGCGGAAATAAGCCGCCTCAAGCTGACACCCCAATTTTCCACAAAGAGGAGAATGATTATGAAAAAGACCATCGAAGACGTAAATGTACAGGGCAAAAAGGTTCTTGTCCGCGTGGACTTTAACGTACCCATGGACAAAGAAACCGGCACCAAGATCACCGATGAAAACCGTATCATCGGCGCTCTGCCCACCATCAAGTATCTGGTAAATCACGGCGCTGCCGTCATCCTGTGCTCCCATATGGGCAAGCCCCACAATGTGTTTAACGCCAAGCTGAAGCTGAACAAGAAGGAACTGGCCAAGATTGCCGATCTGCCCGCCGAAGAGCAGGAAGCTGCCACCGAAAAGGCCCTCAAGAAGGCCGCCCAGGATGTGACCAAGCTGTCCCTGGCTCCCGTGGCCAAGCGTCTGGGCGAGCTGCTGGGTCAGGAAGTGATCATGGCCAAGGATGTTATCGGCGAGGATGCCAAGGCCAAGGCTGCCGCACTGCAGCCCGGTCAGGTGATGCTGCTGGAGAACCTGCGCTTCCATGCCGAAGAAGAGAAGAATGATCCCGACTTTGCCAAGGCACTGGCTTCCTATGCCGATCTGTATGTAAATGATGCTTTCGGCACTGCGCACCGTGCCCATGCTTCCACCGCCGGCGTGGCTGCCTATCTGCCCGCAGTTTCCGGCTACCTGATCGAAAAAGAGCTCAAGTTCCTGGGCAACGCCGTGGACAATCCCGCCCGTCCCTTTGTGGCCATCCTGGGCGGCGCCAAGGTTTCTTCCAAGATCGGTGTTATCACCAACCTGATCGACAAGTGCGACGCGCTGATCATCGGCGGCGGCATGGCTTACACCTTTGTCAAGGCCATGGGCGGCAGCATCGGCAACAGCCTGCTGGAAGAGGACAAGCTGGATCTGTCCCGCGAGATCATGGAAAAGGCCAAGGCCAAGGGCATCAAGTTCCTGCTGCCCATCGATACCGTGTGCGCCGACAGCTTCTCCAACGATGCCAACACGCAGATTGTGCCCGTTAACGCGATCCCCGATGGCTGGGAGGGCATGGATATCGGCCCCAAGACCCAGGCACTCTTTGCCGAGACCATCAAGAATGCCAAGACCGTCGTTTGGAACGGCCCCATGGGCGTATTTGAATTCTCCAACTTTGCCAAGGGCACCATCGCCGTGGCACAGGCTATGGCGGATTCCGATGCCGTGACCATCGTCGGCGGCGGCGACAGCGCGGCGGCTGTGACCCAGCTTGGCTTTGCGGATAAGATTGACCATATCTCCACCGGCGGCGGCGCCAGCCTTGAATTCCTGGAAGGCAAGACCCTGCCCGGCGTCGCGGCACTGAACGATAAGTGATCTTCCATTCCCAAACAGCAGCATAAAGGAGATTTTAATATTATGCGTACTCCCATTATCGCCGGCAACTGGAAAATGAACAAGACCCCTGCCGAGGCTACCCAGCTGATTCAGGAACTTAAGCCCCTTGTAAAGGATGCCAAGTGCACTGTGGTTGTGTGCGTGCCCGCCCTGTGCGTGCATGCCGCCAAGCAGGCTGCCCGCGGCAGCAAAATCAAGGTCGGCGTACAGAATATGCACTGGGCACAGTCCGGTGCCTACACGGGCGAGCTGTCTGCCGATATGTGCAAGGCTTGCGGCGTGGACTATGTAATCGTAGGCCACAGCGAGCGCCGTCAGTACTTTGGCGAGACGGATGAAACCGTCAACAAGCGCGCACTGGCCGTTGTCCGCGCGGGCATGACCCCCATCATTTGCGTGGGCGAGCGCAAGGAACAGCGCGAAGCCGGCTATACCGATGCCCTGGTGGAGTATCAGACCCTGATCGCCCTGACCGGCATGACCGATGACGAAGTCAAGAAGGTTGTTATTGCCTATGAGCCCGTATGGGCCATCGGTACCGGCCTTACCGCCACCGATGAGCAGGCCAATGAGACCATCGGCGTGATCCGTGCTGCGCTGGCCCGCAAGTACGGCAAGCGCGTTGCCGAAAAGGTACGCATTCAGTACGGCGGCAGCATGAAGCCTGCCAACGTGGACGGCCTGATGAAGCAGAAGGAAATCGACGGCGGTCTGATCGGCGGCGCTTCCCTGAAGGCAGAAGACTTTGCGCGCATCGTTAACTTCCAGGAATAATCCGAGGTAAAGCATGGAATTGACCGGAAAACAGCGCGCTAAGCTGCGCAGCATGGCCAATACGCTGCCCGTTGTGCTCTACATCGGCAAGGAAGGCGTAACCGACGCAACCGTGAAGGAAGCGTATGATGCCCTGCAGGCACGGGAACTGATCAAATGCTCCCTGCTGGATACCGCACCGATCGAAGTACGTGAGGCCTGCGGATTGCTGTGCGAGCGTCTGGGTGCTTCCCCCGTTCAGTGCATCGGCAGACGGTTCACCATCTTCCGCCGCAATGAGGACGAACCCAAAATCGAGCTTTAATCGCCGATATGAATTGCACGCACCCCTGCTGATACACAAAAGCAGGGGTGTTTTTCTGCAAAATTCGCGTTCCCTTCTTGACTTTTGATGCAAACATGCTATCATGTAGGCAATGATTGTTTCAATCATTATCAAAGTGAGGTGTTCTCATGATTGTTACGATAACGCTGACCCCGGCACTGGACAAAACGGTCACGCTTCCCGGCTTTGCCGTGGACAAGGTCAACCGCGTGCAGTCCATGCGTCTGGATGCGGGCGGCAAGGGCATCAATGTGTCCAAGGTACTAAAAGCCTTGGGGACGGACAGCGTTGCCTGCGGCATCCTGGGAGGGAGCACGGGACGCTTTATCCAAAACAGCCTGACGGAGGCGGGCATTGCCTGCGATTTCGCACAGGTGGCTCAGGATACGCGTACAAACCTGAAGGTGATTGACCCGGTTAACCATACGAATACCGATATTAACGAGGCCGGTGCGCCTGTCAGCGAGGAAACCCTGGAGGATGTGTTTGCACGTGCGGCATCCCATCTGAGCAAGGATGATATTGTGGTGCTGGCCGGCAAGGCTCCGCAAGGCACTGCGGATACCATCTTTGCCGATTGGACGCGCCGCTTCCGCGAACTGGGCGCAAAGGTGTACATGGATGCCGATGCTGCTCTGCTGATTGCCGGTGTTGCCGCCAAGCCTGCGCTGATTAAGCCCAATGATGAGGAACTTTCCCGCCTGATGGGACGCAAGTTTGAAAGCATTGAAGAGATGGCTGCCGCTGCCCGTGAGCTGGTGGACGGCGGTATCGAAACGGTGGTTGTTTCCCTGGGCGGAGATGGTGCACTCTTTGTGCGCAAGGATCAGGTGCTGCGCGGCAAGGGCCTGAAAGTGCCGGTACTAAGCACCGTAGGTGCAGGGGACAGCATGATGGCCACATTGTGCCACGGGGTTCAAACCGGAATGTCCTTTATCGATACCTGCCGCCTGGCGATGGCGGTCAGCGCAGCCACGGTCATGTGCTCGGGCACGCAGGCTGCTTCCATGGATACCGTGCGGGAGCTGCTGCCCAAAGTTGAAATCGAAACCCTATAAACTTTTTTACTGCTGTATCAATCGAAAGGAGTAGTCATCTATGAAAACAAGAGCGCTGCGCCTGTACGGCGCAAAAGACCTGCGCACCGAAGAATTCGAACTGCCTGAAATTACGGATGATGAGATTCTGGCGGAGGTTGTATCCGACAGCATCTGCATGTCCACCTACAAGTGCGCAATGCTTGGCGAAAAGCATAAGCGCGTTCCCAAGAATGTGCACGAGAACCCCGTAATCATGGGGCATGAATTCGCCGGCAACATCGTTAAGGTCGGCAAAAACCATCAGGACAAGTTTAAGCCCGGCATGAAGTTCACCCTGCAGCCGGCACTTAACTACAAGGGCACCATGTGGTCCCCCGGATACAGCTATCCTTACTTTGGCGGCGACAGCACTTACACCATCATCCCCTCCGAGGTAATGGAGCTTGGCTGCCTGTTTGAGTACAAAGGAGACTCCTATTTTGAGGCCTCTCTGGCGGAGCCCATGAGCTGCTCCATCGGCGCATCCCATGCCGCGTTCCACACCAAGATGGGTGTATACCATCATGAGATGGGCATCAAAGAAGGCGGCAAGATGGCCATTTTGGCCGGCGCCGGCCCCATGGGTCTGGGCATGATTGACTATACCCTGCACGGCGATCGCCGTCCCTCCATGCTGGTTGTAACGGATCTGAATGAGGCTCGCTTGGCTCGAGCCCGTCAGCTGTTTACCGAGGAAGATGCCAAGAACAGCGGCGTAGATCTGCGCTTTGTCAATACCGGCAGCATCGAAAATCCCGCGGACTATCTGCGCGAAATCAGCGGCGGCGGCTTCGACGATGTATTCGCCTACGCGCCCGTAACGGCCGTGGTGGAAATGGCCTCCGACATTCTGGGACGTGACGGCTGCCTGAACTTCTTCGCCGGCCCCACCGATACCAAGTTCAGCGGCAAGCTGAATTACTACGATGTTCATTACAATTCCACGCATGTAATCGGCACCACCGGCGGCAACACGGCTGATATGCTGGAATCCCTGGCACTGACCGCTGCCAACCGCATCCATCCCGCTGTCATGGTTACGCACGTGGGCGGACTGAACTGCGCGGGCGAAACCACGCTGAATCTGCCTTCCATCCCCGGCGGCAAGAAGCTGATTTACACCCATGTGGAAATGCCTTTGACCGCGATTGAGGACTTTGGCAAGCTGGGAGAAACCGATCCCCGCTTTGCCAAGCTGGATGAAATCTGCAAGGCCAACAACGGATTGTGGTGCAAGGCCGCGGAAGATTACGTGCTGGCTAACTGGAAAGCCGAATAAGCGCACTGAAAAGGGACAAAGGATATGGACGAAGCCTATATTCTGACACTGGATGCAGGAACCACGGGGGTCAAGTGCGCGGCTTTCTGCCCGGATGGGCAGGCTGCGTGCAGCGCCGTGGAGGCGTATCCTACCTATTATCCCTTTTCCGGGTGGGCACAGCAAAAGCCCGAGGAGCAGCTGGATGCTGCCCTTCGGGCTATTCGTATGGTATTGGACAAGGTGCCCGCGAATCAGGTATGCGCGCTGGTCT
>CAVFPH010000071.1:380-9942 GCA_963624325.1 bacterium | reverse complement strand
GCGGTTGTATACGGGATGATCGGGCGTACTGTCGGGATCTTTGCAGAAATAGCCGTTGCGCAGGAACTGGAATGTATCGCCGGCAGCGGCGGCAACCAGTGCATGCTCGCAGTAGCCGTTGGCCACCTGCAAAGAGGCATCGGACAGGAACTTGGTAACATCCTTCTTGTCGGCAGCGTCGGCCGTATCCCATTCCTCGGTCATCAGCTGATCATACAGACGGGCTTCAAACGAAGCACAGTCGCGGGCGTTGACCCAATGAATTGTGCCCTTTACCTTGCGGTTTGCGCCCTCCGAGCCCGAACGGGAATTCAAATCCACAGAGCACTCGATATGATCGATGCCGCCGTCCGGCGTATGGACAACATTTTCGCACTTGATGATGTAGGCACCTTTCAGGCGAACCTCCCCATCGGGCTTCAGGCGGAAGTACTTCTTGGGCGGTTCCTCCATAAAGTCTTCGCTCTCAATCCAGATTTCACGGCTGATTGTCACCTGCCGTGTGCCCATTTCGGGATGATCGGGGTGATTTTCCATCGTCAGGGTATCCTGCCAATCCTCGGGAACATTGGTAAAGACCACCTTGACGGGATGCAGCACGGCCATTACGCGGGAGGCCTTGTCGCCCAGGTCATCGCGCACGCAGGCTTCCAGCATGGCGATGTCCGCAACAGAATCGGCCTTGGCGATGCCTACCTGATCGATGAAATTGCGGATGGCCTGCGGCGTATAGCCGCGGCGGCGCATGCCGCGCAGGGTGGGCATGCGGGGATCATCCCAGCCGGATACATAGCCGCCCTCCACCAGCTGGCGCAGGAAACGCTTGCTCATGACGGTGCGTGTGATGTTCAGGCGGGAGAACTCAATTTGACGGGGCTGCGCGGGCAGCATGGCGGCAGAGTGCTCCACCACCCAGTTGTACAGCGGACGGTGATCCTCATATTCCAGCGAACACATGGAATGGCTGATGCCTTCCAGCGCATCGCCGATCGGGTGGGCAAAATCGTACATGGGATAAATGCACCACTTATTGCCCGTGCGCCAGTGCTCCTTGTAGAGGATGCGGTACATGGCAGGATCGCGCATGTTCATGTTGGGGGAAGCCATATCGATCTTGGCACGCAGGGTCTTGGTGCCCTCGGCAAATTCGCCGGCACGCATGCGGCGGAACAAATCAAGGCTTTCCTCAATCGGGCGGTCACGCCACGGGCTGTTCTTGCCGGGGGTGGTCAGCGTGCCGCGGTATTCACGCATCTGATCTTTGTCCAGTTCATCGACATAGGCCAGACCACGCTTAATCCAATCTTCGGCGATTTCGTAGCACTTGTCATAATAATCACTGGCATAGAAAAGGCCGCCTGTCCAGTGGAAGCCAAGCCAGGTAATATCCTGCTTGATGGCCTCCACAAACTCGGTATCTTCTTTTGCGGGGTTGGTATCGTCAAAACGCAGATTGCACAGACCGCCGTACTTTTCGGCCGTCAAAAAGTCCATGATCAGCGCCTTGCAGTGGCCGATGTGCATATAGCCGTTGGGTTCCGGCGGGAAACGGGTGTGAATTTGCTGGTAACGCCCACTCTCCAGATCCTGGTCAATCGCTTCCCAGATAAAATTAGTACGTTCGAGCGTTTCTTCCATACGAATCCCTCCCAAATTAAAGCATAACAAGACCGCCTTGCGGCCTTGTTGATTATAGCGGATTTTCCATTGAATTACAAGGGGAAAACATGCGAAACACGGCGATTAAGCCTGCCGTCCTCAGTGCTCCACCCGGTAGATGCCGCATTTCAGGTACTGCGTTTCGGGCAGGGCGGGGAGAATCGGGTGATCGCGCCCCTGCGTGCGGAACTCCGCCTGCAGCAGATGCGTGTGCGTGTCAACGGCGGCGGACTGGACAATGCTTTGGAACATTTGCGGAAGAATATGCTGAGAGCAGGAACAGGTGATCAGATATCCGCCGTCGCGCAGCAGCTTCATGGCGCGCAGGTTGATTTCCTTATAGCCGCGGACGGCCGAATCCACAGCGGAACGCGTTTTGGTAAACGCGGGAGGATCCAAAATGATGACATCGTACCTTTTGCCTGCCGCCGTCTTTTCCTTAAGCAGGTCAAATACATTGGCGGCGACGAAGGATACGTTGCTTAAACCGTTTAATGCGGCATTTTCGCGGGCACAGTCGCAGGCGTAATCCGAGATATCCACGCCCGTAACATCCGCGGCACCGTAATGGGCGGCATGCAGCGCAAAGCTTCCCGTATGCGTAAAGCAGTCCAGCACGCGCTGACCCCGTACAAAGGGGGCGATAGCGGCGCGATTTTCCTTTTGATCCAGGAAGAAGCCGGTCTTCTGCCCGTTCTTTACATCTACAAGGAATCGGACGCCGTTTTCCTGCATTTCAACTTTGTCGGGGACCGTACCATACAGCAGTCCTGTCTGCTGGGGCAGGCCTTCAAGCTCCCGAACGGGTACATCGTCCCGCTCATAGATACCGTCGGGATGCAGCTCCTCTGCCAGGGTATCGATGATCGTCTGCTTAAACTTTTCCATGCCCAGACACAGGCACTGAAGGCTCAAAACACCGCCGAAACTGTCCACAATCAGGGCAGGGAGGCTGTCGGACTCCGCATAGATCAGCCGGCAGGAACGCATATCCGCAAACATGCGGCGGTAGGCGATGGCATCCCGAATGCGCTTGCGGATAAAATCCGCATTGACGTGCTCATCGCGGAAGGTCAGAAAACGCAGGGAAATTTGCGACTGCGGGTTATAAAAGGCGCAGCCGAGCATACGCCCGCGCGCACTTTTGACGGATACGACATCGCCCGGATTCCATGCACCCGAAACCCGATCGATATCACTGCGGAATACCCACGGATTTCCCTGCAGTACGCGGGCTTCTTTTCCGGATTTCAAATACGCAATTGCCATTTGCGCCCCTCCTAAGCTTTCATGGCGTGTATTATAGCACGGTGCGGATTATCTGGCAAGGAACAAAAGAAAGCCCGCTTTGTCATGCTTGACAAACACGATTGCGCATGATAGGATGTGCGCAGTGCTTATGGAAGGCCGATACATCTGTTTTTTACCGCAGCTTTGAAGGGAGCGAAGTTTTATGCCGTCGATGAACTGTTTTTCTACCCATGCCAAACTGCCGGTACAGGCTGACAATGCGGCGCTGCTGCGCCGTCTTCAGCGCCCGGTCGGGATGGCCGATGTGGTGCTGGATACCGATACCTACAATGAAATCGACGATCAGTTTGCATTGGCTTATCTGATCAAAAATGACGAAAAGCTGAATCTCAAGGCAATCTATGCGGCACCGTTTTCCAACAGCCACGCCGAAACACCGGCAATCGGCATGCAAAAAAGCTATGATGAAATCAAGCATATCCTGACGCTGATGGGGCGAGAGGATCTTTTCGGCTGCACCTATTACGGATCCGAAGACTATCTGCCGGACGAAGAAACGCCTGTGCAGTCCGATGCCGCGCGGCATCTGGCACAGCTGGCTATGGAATACACCCCCGAAAAGCCGCTGTATGTTATCGCGATTGCGGCCATTACAAATGTCGCGTCAGCCCTTCTTTTGAACCCCGAAATTGCGGACCGCATCGTGATTGTCTGGCTGGGCGGGCATGCCCTGCATTGGCATGATAACCGCGAATTTAACCTGAAACAGGATATCGCTGCGGCGCGCGTGGTGCTGGGCTGCGGCGCGGCGGTGGTTCTTCTGCCCTGCATGGGCGTGGTGGAGGCCTTTTCGACAACGGCACCGGAGCTGCGGGAAAACCTGCAGGGCAAAAATGCCCTTTGCGACTACCTGTGCAGCTATACAATCGGCGAATGCAGCCGAATTCGGAAATGCCCATGCTGGTCCAAAACCATCTGGGATGTTACGGCGGTTGCCTGGCTGCTGGACGGCCGCTTTATGCAGGATGAAATCATCCCAAGCCCGATTCCGGAGTATGATCATCATTGGGGACAGGATAAGCGCCGTCATCTGATCCGCTATGTATATCATGTGAATCGCGACGCGCTGTTTGAGGATCTGTTTGCAAAGCTGACATGCTGACCGCGCACTTCTGGACATGAAAAACTCCGCCCGGGAAAATTCCCAGACGGAGTTTTTCTCATTGCTTAATCAGTTCATCAACCATCTGCTGCAAGGCGTCTTCCTTGCTTTCGATATCGCGCAGCAAGGCAATCTGCGCGCGGGTTCTGACCAAATTATGATCGGGGTAGTTGACCTTGAAGTAAAGATCCCCGTCCAGATAATCCGTCAGGAAACGCATGGCCAGCTCGCAGGTCAGCACCTTGATGCCCAGCGGAAGGCGCGTCAGCTCGTTCTTGGTCAGGAAGCCGTTGGTTTCCTCGATGAAACCGCGGGTGAAAGCCCGCGTCTTGTCCATATCCAGGGCAATCTTGCTTGTGTCGGGTTCATCCTCAGCTGCAGTGGAGGCACCGAAGCGAATGGCATCACCGTAATCATAGAGCACGGAGCCGGGCATAACGGTATCCAGATCAATCACGCAGATGGCCTTGCCCGTGGCGTTGTCCACCATCACATTGTTTGATTTTGTATCGTTGTGCGTAACACGCAGGGGCAGCTCGCCGTCCTCAATCAGCCGTACAATGCTGCTCATCATGCGGCGATGGGCAAACATGAATTCAATTTCGTTCTCAACCTGGGAAACACGGCCGGCCTTGTCCTCATCAATGGAGCGCATCAGCTGGAAAAAGCGTTTATACGTGTTGTGAAAATTCGGAATCGGCACAAACAGTTCGTTTGCCGGGAAGTCAATCAGCAGCTTCTGAAAATTGCCGAACCCGCGGCCGACTTCGTAGAAAATCTCGGGGCTGTCGACGATATCATAGGCGGTTGCATCGGTAATGAAGCCATAGGCGCGCCAAAAACCGTCCAGTTCGTCCTTAAACATCAATTCGCCGCTGCGGGTGGGCACAAGCTCCAGCACCCGGCGCTCCGGATCCTCTCCGCGCGCGATCATGGCGGCCCGCAGGTGCGCGGTAACGCGGTCGATGTTCTGCATGACGTGCTGAGGATCCTTGAAAACATAGGTGTTGACCCGCTGCAGAATGTAGTCCCTGCGGGTGCCGTGATCATCATAAATCAGGCGGAAGGTCTTGTTGACATTGCCCGATTGGATTTCGTCCGAGGATTTGTAAATGCCGCGGAAGTCAAACTGCGGCAGGATGTTTTTAATCTGATTGTAAGCCATGAGCTTTTACTCCTTGCGGTATCCGTGCGGATTTTTGGATTGCCAGTTCCATGCATCGCGGCACATGTCATCCAGAGTGTGGCCGGCTTTCCAGTGCAGCACATTGGCGGCCTTGGCGGGATCGGCGTAGGATACGGCGATATCTCCGGCGCGGCGCGGTGCATCCTTGCGGGGAAGCGTCAGGTGATTGACCCGCTCGAAAGTTTCGATTACCTGGTAAACACTGTAGCCTTCGCCGGTGCCGAGGTTGAAAATTTCCGTGCCGCTGTGCGACAGGGCATACTCCAATGCCTTCAGGTGGCCGTTCGCAAGATCCATCACGTGGATGTAATCCCGCACGCAGGTGCCGTCGGGCGTGGGGTAGTCATTGCCGAAAACATGCAGTTCCTTGCGCACGCCGGCGGCGGTTTGGCAGATAAAGGGCATCAGGTTGTTGGGAATGTCGGCAGGATCTTCGCCGATCAAACCGCTTTCATGCGCGCCGACTGGGTTAAAATAGCGCAGGAGCACCACGGACCATTCCGGATCGGCAAAGGAGATGTCACGCAGAATGCGCTCACTCATCCACTTTGTCCAACCGTAAGGATTGGTGCATTCGCCCATGGGGAGGTTTTCATTGAAAGGAACCTTGTCACTGCTGCCGTACACGGTGGCGGAGCTTGAGAAAACGATGCGCTTGATGTGATGCGCTGCCATGACACGGCACAGCGTCATGGTTGCACCCAGATTGTTTTGATAATAATTCAGCGGAATTTGTACCGATTCGCCCACGGCCTTGAGACCGGCGAAATGCACAACGCCGTCAAACCGCTCCTGATCAAAAACCCGGCTGACAAATGCGGCATCGCAGCAATCGCCCTCATACAGGGTGATGGACTTGCCGGTGATCTTTTCAAGCCGTGTGATGACCTCGGGACAGCTGTTGACAAAATTATCCAGAATGACGACATCATGCCCTGCATTCAGCAGGCTGACGCAGGTATGAGAGCCGATGTAGCCGGCACCGCCCGTAAGCAAAAAACGCATAAATACCCCTCCCATTTTCCATCCGCGTATAGTATAATGTTTCGGGAAAAGAATGTCAAACCGCAATTCAAAAACAGATATGCAAAAAATCAAAGAAATTTGCTTGGTTTCTCAATCTGACGGAGAAGGAAGGTGATGGTATGAGCCTGCTTTCAAAAAACAAAAAGGCAGAACGGTTTGAGGCCGCGGCGGCGGCGTATGAGCGGCCGATCTATCTGCTTTGCCTGCGCATGATGGGCAATCGGGAGGATGCACAGGACTGTGCGCAGGAGGCACTGCTGCGCGCGTTTCGGGCCTTTGACCAATTTCGGGAGAACAGCAATCTGAAAACATGGCTGTACCGCATTGCATACAATGTGTGTATTGACGCGCTTCGGCGCAGACGCGCGTCCGTATCGCTTGATACGTTGACCGAAAAAGGCTTTGATGTGCCGGATGATCAAGCGGAGCGCGCATATGAAATGCCCGAGCAGCGGGAGCGCTGCGAGCTGATTAAGCTGGCACTGGAAAAACTGCCCGAAGAGCAAAGGGCGGTGCTGATACTGCGGGATTTCAGACAGCTATCCTATATGGAGATTGCTGAGATTCTCCGGCAGCCCGAAGGCACCGTCAAAAGCCGTCTCAGCCGTGCACGGGAAAGTGTGCGGAATTTTGTCAGAAATGCGGAACAAAATGAAAATTCATCCGTCAAAATAGATGCAGGGAGGCAAAAATAATGGACTGCAAGGAATTTGCCTTACTTTTGGACAGCAGCCGAGAAGAGCTGACGGCACTGCAGCGGGACGAAATGAAACGGCATGCGGCGCAATGCCCGGACTGTGCACTGATGCTGCGGCTTGAGCGCGACATTTGCCGGATGGAAAATGACGAGGTGATTCCGGAAAGCTTTTCTCAGGGCTGGCGTTCCATGATTAAACAGGAGGAAGAACGCATGAACAAGGAAAAGACAGCCGGAAGCCATTCCTGGAAGCGCATCCTGGCGACGGCGGCAGCCGTTGTCTTTGTCGCCGGCGGCACGGCGGTAAGCACAATCAACGGCTGGGGGACAGGCAGCAAAACGACGGTGCAGAGTGATTCGGCTGCCGTGACATATCGCAAGAATGCCGCAGCGGGTTACGACGAAGAAGTAAGCTATGCCAAAACGGCGGACGCAGGCAGCGGGATGCTTTTGTCTGCCGCAACGGAAAACTATGCCATGGCGGAGGAAACGCAGGCCGAAAAAATCATCCGCACGGTCAGCTTTACTATCCGTACCCAGCAGTATGATGATGCCTACGAAAAACTGAGCACCCTGGTGTCCGATTACGGCGGAACGGTGGAAAGCCTGAATGTGTCGGGCGATCAAAGCATGGGCAGCCTGCGCTATGCCAGCCTTACATTGCGCATTCCGCAGGAGCAGCTGGATGAATTTATTGCCGCGGCGCAGGATGTGGGCGGCATGAGCAGCTATACGGAAAGCAGTGACGATGTCAGCGACAGCTATTATGATATCCAATCCCGTCTTGATACACAGAAAACGAAGCTTGCGCGTCTGCTTGAGCTGATGGGGAGTGCGCAGACAACGTCCGATCTGATTGAGATTGAGAACGCAATCAGCGATACGCAGTACCAGATTGATTCCTATACCGGCCAGCTGAACGGATACGACAGCCGCGTGAACAAATCCTATGTGTATGTAAGCATCCGCGAGCTTTCCAATTCGGAAGCGGTCAGCGAGGAAAACACGCCGCTCGGCCGGCGCATTGCAAACGCGCTGAAAGCATCGCTGGAGGCAGCCGGGCAGGCTGCACAGGGCTGCGCGGTGTTCCTTGCAGCGGCGCTGCCATGGCTTGCAGCGGTCGGAGCAGTAACGATAATTGTACGCTGCATTCGCAAAAAAATAAAAAAACAGCGGTAAAAAACAGCAGCGGACGAAGAGAAATCTTCGCCCGCTGTATTGCTTTGAAAGCAGTTAATCCAAAGGATCGTAGGTATAGCGTCCCACCAGACGCGGCTTTCCGTCATACACGCCGTATGCGTCGGCGTACACGCGGTAGCGCTCGCCAACCACCCAGGTATCGCTGGACATGTTTTCCAGCAGCACCAGCCTCTCGCTGCTTTCGGATTCATCCGTATCCATCAGGGCAAGCTGGGGCTTGCTGCTCAGGATTTCGACGATTGTTCCCTGGCACAGGTAGATCTGCGTGCGTGCCACGCGGACGGCCGTATTGTTCAGGTATTCGCTGTAGTTGGTTGCGTCCATCGGCCATGCCTTGGGAGTATAGGTGCTGGAGTAGGGAACGTAGTAAACCTCCTTGGTCAGGGTGGCACTGTGCCCGTCCTTTTCGGCGGTGATGACGATGGAGTTTGTGCCGATTTTGTCGAACTTGGCCTGGAAGGAGAAATCACCCGTGGAGTTCAGGCTGGAGGTGTCCAGATTTTCGTAGGGGGAGGAAATGGTAATGGTTGCCCCCGGAATGGTGGTGCCGCGGATGGTCATCAGGCTTTGTGCGCTGGTGCTGCCCAGCGTGGAGCTGAGCTCCAGCGGGATATCCTGCGGGGCACGGTAGAGTGTCAGCGTGATGCTGTTTTCGCGGTAGTACTGGCAGTTTACGACGATTTCAAATTTGTTTTCGCCGATGGCCTGAACCGTCGCGTTGTAGCTGATGTAGCCGTCCTGCGTGTTGACAAAGCTGGAATAGTCCTCGCCGTTGATAAAGACGGTGGAGTTCTGCTCCACTTTGAACTTGATGACATAGGGGGATGTGGAAACTTCCACATAAGTGGTATCGGGCGTTACCAGTGTGATGGGAGAAAGCGGGACATCGATGGTGTAATGAATGGTTTCCATCAGCTTTTGCTCGCCGGCACTGGTCTTGATATAGGGGGTCAGCGTAACATCCAGTGTTGAGGTATTGATGGTGTTGTCCAGCTCGTACCACTGGTAATCCGGCACTTCTACGGTGGCATAGCCGCCGGTGACAATATAGGATTTGCGGAGCTCTTTGATATAGATCTGCGAGCCTTCCTCGGCCGGAATCAGGATGGTGTGCGCGGCCATATCGTTGATGATGGAGGATGATATGATTACCTGCTCCTGCAGGGTGGGGGCTTTGTTTTCACGCGCGGGCTTGATGATAAAATAATAGGCGGAAAAAGCGATAACGCCGAATAGCAGAACAATGGCAAAATAGGGCAGAAAGCGCCGCAGACCGAAGGTGCTGACATGACGCATGGAGCGGGGGGACATGCCGTGCGCACGCGGCCACGCGCGGTAATCATCATTCCACACCGGCTGATAGGCGGGAGCATCCATGGTG
>CAVFPH010000071.1:0-370 GCA_963624325.1 bacterium | reverse complement strand
AGCGGGCAGGCTCCTGACGGGGAGAAGCCGCGGCGCCGTCGGCAGGATGATCCTGCGTGCCGATATCATCCAGCGCGTCATACATGCGCGCGGAGCGTGCCTGCATGTTGATGCTGCGGGAGGTCGGCGTGTAGCCGTTTATCTGGCTGTCGCGGCGGATGCGCTGCTGCTGCTCTTCCCCGCGTTTTCTGCGGGTGTGAAGGCTTTGCATTTCGCCTGCCAGCAGATCCCGTTCATCGGGACGCGCAATGGTGGTCCGCCCGTCACCTTCCACCGAATAAATCATCGTGGCAGGTGGCTTTGGCCCGGCACTGTTTTCGCTGCGCCAAATGTTGGCATTCTGCCCGTCCGTACAGGGCAAAGGCATGCC